>NZ_DAMBUH010000015.1:19909-32555 GCF_032053605.1 Tianweitania sp. | reverse complement strand
CCCCGCTTCGTTCATTGAAGACCGCCGGCCAGCCCGGCTTCTCGTTTTATTGGAGCCGACATGGTCCGCTTCCTGCTTGGGCGCCTTGCAGTGCTCATTCCCACATTCATCGGCGTGTCGATCATCGCCTTTTCGTTTATTCGCCTGCTGCCCGGCGATCCCGTCGCGCTGTTATCCGGCGAACGCGTGATGTCGCCTGAGCGCCACGCGATCATTTCGGCGCAGCTCGGTTTCGACCGCCCGATCGTGGTGCAATATCTGGATTATATCTGGGGCATCGTGCGCGGCGATTTCGGCACGTCGATCGTCACCAAGCAACCGATCCTGGAATCCTTCTTCGCGCTGTTTCCGGCGACGCTCGAATTGTCGATCTGCGCCATCCTGTTCGCGATCATCCTGGGCATTCCGGCCGGCATCTTCGCGGCGATCAAGCGCGGCTCCTTTTTCGACCAGACCATCATGGGCACCGCTCTCGTCGGCTATTCCATGCCCATCTTCTGGTGGGGCCTGCTCTTGATCATCCTGTTTTCCGGCATCCTGCAATGGACCCCGGTTTCGGGCCGCATCTCACTGCTGTACTTCTTTCCGCCGGTCACCGGCTTCATGCTGATCGACAGCCTGATCTCGGGTCAGGCCGGCGCCTTCAAGTCGGCAGCCAGCCACCTGATCCTGCCGACCATCGTTCTGGGCACCATTCCGCTTGCCGTGATCGCTCGCCAAACGCGCTCGGCCATGCTGGAAGTGCTGTCGGAAGATTATGTCCGCACCGCCCGCGCCAAGGGCCTCTCGCCTCTGCGCGTCATCGGCGTTCATGCGCTGCGCAACGCCATGATCCCGGTCATCACCACGATCGGCCTGCAGGTCGGCGTGATGCTGGCGGGTGCCATTCTCACCGAAACGATCTTCTCTTGGCCGGGCATCGGCAAGTGGATGGTCGATTCCGTGTTCCGGCGCGATTATCCCGTTATTCAGGGCGGTCTGCTGATGATCGCCGCCATCATCATGGTGGTGAATCTGATCGTCGACCTTCTCTACGGTCTGATCAATCCCCGTATCCGGCACTGAGGAAAACACCATGTCCAATGATGCCGTAACCCTGACCACCGAACCGGTGGTGAAGCGTAACCGTCGTGCTGCCGAGTTCTGGTATTACTTCAGCGAAAATAAGGGCGCCGTTCTTGGCCTCATCGTTTTCGCCCTGCTGGTTGTGATCGCGCTGCTTGCTTCCGTGTTGGCACCGCATGCACCTTCGGCACAGTATCGCGACGCCATTCTCGTTCCGCCGCTGTGGCTGGAAGGCGGCCGTTCGGCCTATCCGCTCGGCACCGACGCGGTTGGCCGCGATATTCTGTCTCGCCTGATCTATGGCGCCCAGTATTCGCTGTTCATCGGCGTGGTCGTCACCACCATCGCCTTGGTCGGCGGCATCGTGATCGGTGTCATCGCCGGTTATGCGCGCGGCTGGGTCGATACCGTGATCATGCGCGTGATGGACATCATCCTCGCTTTCCCGTCCTTGCTTCTGGCACTGGTGCTGGTGGCGGTTCTGGGACCTGGCCTCACCAATGCGATGATCGCCATCGCGCTCGTGCTGCAGCCGCATTTCGTGCGTTTGACGCGTGCCGCCGTGATGGCCGAAAAGAGCAAGGACTATGTGACGGCAGCACGTGTTGCGGGCGCCGGCCACTTCCGCCTGATGTTCAAGACGATCCTGCCGAACTGCATGGCCCCTTTGATCGTTCAGGCGACTTTGTCCTTTTCCAACGCGATCCTGGATGCGGCAGCGCTCGGCTTTCTCGGCATGGGTGCCCAGCCGCCGACGCCGGAATGGGGCACGATGCTGGCGGAAGCGCGCGAGTTCATCTTGCGGGCGTGGTGGGTCGTCACCTTCCCCGGCCTTGCGATCCTCATCACTGTGCTGGCCATCAACCTCGTCGGCGACGGTTTGCGCGATGCGCTCGATCCGAAGCTGAAGCGGAGCTGAGGTGGAGGCGTGGATCGGTCCAGCCCTCCTTGCGGCAGTTATTGCCGGTCTCGTCAACGTCGCGGGTTGGTATGTGACCTATGCCCGCGAGCGACGGCTTGAATCGGAACGGCGGCGGGAAAAGGTGCGCGACTATCTGACAGCTCTAAGAGCCGAGATCCGCGCGCACAACTTCCGCTGGACGAAGGCAGAAGCTGATGAGGATCTAGCTGCGATGAAAAGAAAGTTGCAGGCGGATCCGCGGTTCACGGCCTTCGTGCCGAAGGAAGCGGAAAGCATCATCTTCCCGACCATCGCTAAGGAGCTGCACATCCTGCCGGGCGACGTCATCGACCCGGTCGTACGCTATCAAAGACAGCTGGCGTCTTTGGCCTTCATCGTGGAAGACTTGCGGTCAACGGGCTACGCGGAACTTGCGGCTGATCGGAAACTGGCGATGTATGCGGATTATATCCATCTTCGGGTCGAAGCAGGTCGTTTGGCAGAATCCACTCTCGACGCCATAAAAGCATCGCGAGTGGTGGAATGATCAATAGCTCGGGCGCGGACCGGTAGGGCCGGTAACCGGCGTCACGGGCGGTAGCGGAAGCTGGTTGGTGTTGGCCATGGCGGACCTCCTTGAAAGCTGAATATAGTCCATCTGGATGAAATTGTGAAGAAACACACATGGCCGCGATCCCGCACAAAGGTTGCAACTCTGCGCCAGGAAGCGCGGCCTCGAAGAACGGTAGGATAATGCCCCTTCTCGATATCAAGAATCTCACCGTCTCGTTCGAGACCTCGACCGGACCCTTTATGGCCGTCAACGGAATCGACATCACGGTCGAGCCGCGCGAAGTGCTGGCCGTGGTAGGCGAAAGCGGTTCGGGCAAGTCCGTGTCGATGCTTGCCGTCATGGGCCTTTTGCCGTCTTCGGCAACGGTGAAGGCCGACTCCATGATGTTCGACGGCCGGGACATGCTCGCAATGTCTGCGAGCGAGCGTCGCAAGATCATCGGCCGCGAGGTCGCCATGATCTTCCAGGAGCCGATGGCCAGCCTCAATCCCTGCTTCACCATCGGCTTCCAGATCGAGGAAGTGCTACGCAAGCATCTGAGCCTCGGCAAGTCCGAGCGGCGCAAGCGCGCCATCGAGTTGCTGACGCTGGTCGGCATTCCAGATCCGGCCGATCGCCTCAATTCCTATCCGCACCAGATGTCCGGCGGTCAATGCCAGCGCGTCATGATCGCCGTTGCCATTGCCTGCAATCCAAAGCTTCTGATCGCCGACGAGCCGACCACCGCGCTCGACGTGACGATCCAGAAGCAGATCCTTGACCTTCTCATGAAGCTCCAGGAAGAGCACGGCATGGGACTGATCATGATCACGCATAATATGGGCGTGGTGGCTGAAACCGCCGACCGGGTCGTCGTGCAATACAAGGGTCGCAAGATGGAGGAGGCCGATGTGCTGTCCCTCTTCGAGAACCCGCAAAGCAACTACACCAAGGCCTTGCTGGCCGCCCTGCCCGATAATGCGACCGGCGACCGTCTGCCCACGATCGGCGATTTTCAACATCAGTTCGAAGCGGCGTCTGCCGTGAAAACGCCCCCGCTGGAGGCCCCGCTATGAGCGAAATCGTTCTTCAAGCCAAAGACATCAAGCGCGACTACCATGTTCCCGGCGGCTTGTTCGCCAAGGCCAAGACCGTTCATGCCGTCAAGGGCGTTTCCTTCTCTGTCGAGCAGGGCAAGACGCTGGCGATCGTGGGCGAAAGCGGCTGCGGAAAGTCGACGCTGGCACGCATCATCACGCTGATCGATCCGGCGACCTCGGGCGAGTTGAAGATCGATGGCCAGACCATCGACATCAACAAGGCGGCATTGACGCCCGAACTGCGCCGCAAGGTGCAGATCGTATTCCAGAACCCTTATGGCTCGCTCAATCCGCGCCAGAAGATCGGCGACGTGCTTGGCGAACCGCTCAAGATCAACACCAATGTCGGTGCATCCGAGCGGCGCGATCGCGCCATGGCCATGCTGAAGAAGGTCGGCCTGTCGGAAGAGCATTACAACCGCTATCCGCACATGTTTTCGGGCGGCCAGCGCCAGCGCATCGCCATTGCCCGCGCACTGATGCTTAACCCGCGGCTACTGGTGCTGGACGAGCCGGTTTCAGCACTCGACCTGTCGGTGCAGGCGCAGGTGCTGAACCTCCTCGCCGACCTGCAGGACGAGTTCCAGCTCACTTACGTCTTTATCAGCCACGACCTCTCGGTCGTGCGCTACATCGCCGACGAGGTGATGGTGATGTATTACGGCGAGGCCGTGGAATACGGCACCCGCGACGCGGTGTTTTCCGACCCGCAGCACGATTACACCAAGACGCTGTTTGCAGCCACGCCGCGCGCGGATGTCGAAAGCATCCGCGCCCGCATCGCCAGAAAGCGCGCTGCCTAAGCACTTCTACTGAGGATTCAGCCAGACCTTGGTTATTTCCTCAGTAGATCCCCAACCTGCGAATTCTGCGCGGATACTGCAACTTCGCCCGGTGCGTTCCCATGATACGTGCCGGACCTGAAAGTCATTGTCTTCGATTTTGACTTCATCGATGCTCGGTGAGCCGAAGTGCATCCATAAGAGATCCCTAATTTTGAGCGCACTGCGGGGATCGTCGGCATCAATCATGACCGAAACCAGTCCTTCCCGCACGAAGGCGAAAAACACTGTAGCCGTGTAATCCGGCTGTTCCAGACGGCCGACCGTAACTTCACAGTCATCATACTTTTTACGGAACACCTCGTCGCGGCGAAGACCCCTGGCATTGATCAGCAGGGCTTCCTGGATCGGCATGCCCCACTCGATGCCAATCCAGCCCGCGTTGTTGTTCTCGGTCTCGAACATCTTGCTATCCTTATCTGGCGTCCACCCCGGCTGCTTGGATTCTGTCCTCTATGCTCCTGCGGCCACTACTGTTCGCCAGAACTTGCCGCATTGTCTCCGCCCCTCCAACCTCGCTCATTGCAAATTTAGCAAATAAGGAACCATCCCACCGCCCACCGGTTTTGCCTACAGTCCCAGCCCTGATAGACCGAGGTGTCGCCTGATGCATCAGACGCAAATTGCCCTCCTGCGGCATTGCCACTCCGCTTCCTCGTTCCATCTACCATCCAACAGTCATGCGCAGGGGGATGCGAAATGAGTGCTGCGGCAAAGCCTGGCCTGCGGTCTGTACCGGCCACGATCGATAGCGGTGAAAAAGCCTCGCGCGAGCGCCTGGATCGTCTGGCCGCAAGCCGCATCGCTATCGAGGGCATCGATCCAGAAATCGATGGCGGCCGTTTTCCGGCCAAGACGGTGGTCGGCGAGACCTTTGTTGTGGAAGTGGACATCTTCGGCGACGGTCATGAGACCTTCGACGCAGCTTTGCTGTACCGCGAGGGCAAGGACGGCGCCTGGACTGAAGCTCCGCTGACCTTCGTGATCAACGATCGCTGGCGCGGCGAACTCCTTTTCGAGCAAAACGGCCCCGCAGCCTTTACGGTCATCGCCTGGCGCGATCTCTATGCGCAATGGGCCTATGAGATCCGCAAGAAGGTCGCGGCCGGCCAGAAGGTCACGCTCGAACTGACGGAAGGCCGCAACCTCGTGGAAACGGCGATGAAGAACCCGCGCGACGGTGCGCCGGCTCTTTCCATCGCAAGCAAACTGGCCTCCACCAAGGACGAAGACGCGCTGCTCAACCTGCTCCTGTCGGACGACGTGGCGGCATGGATGAAGCAAGCCGCGCAGCGCGCCAACCTTACCCGCTACGACAAGGAACTGCCGGTCTGGGTTGACCGCAAGGCAGCCGCATTCTCGGCCTGGTACGAGCTGATGCCGCGCTCCATGACCGATGACGAAAACCGTCACGGCACGTTCCGCGATGTCATCGACCGCCTGCCTTATGTGCAGGATCTCGGCTTCGACGTGCTGTATTTCACGCCGATCCACCCGATCGGCAAGACCAACCGCAAGGGCCGCAACAACACGCTGACGCCCGGCCCGGACGATGTCGGCAGCCCCTATGCGATCGGCTCTGCCGATGGCGGGCATGATGCCGTGCATCCCGAACTCGGCACGATCGAGGATTTCGATGCGCTGGTTTCTGCCGCGCACGAACACGGTCTGGAGATCGCGCTCGACTTCGCCATCCAGTGCTCGCCGGATCATCCTTGGATCAAGGAGCATCCGGAATGGTTCGACTGGCGCCCGGACGGCACGATCAAATTCGCCGAAAACCCGCCGAAGAAGTATGAGGACATCGTCAATGTCCATTTCTACCGCGATGCCATTCCCGGCCTCTGGTATGCGCTGCGCGACGTGGTGCTGTACTGGGTCGAGCACGGCGTGAAAATTTTCCGCGTCGACAATCCGCATACCAAGCCCTTCCCGTTCTGGGAATGGATGATCGCCGAAGTGCATGACAAGCACCCGGACGTGATCTTCCTCGCCGAAGCCTTTACACGCCCCAAGGTGATGAAGCGCCTCGGCAAGGTCGGCTATTCGCAGTCCTATTCCTACTTCACCTGGCGAAACGAGAAGTGGGAGCTTGAAGAGTATCTCACCGAGCTGACGACGGAAGAATGCCGCCATTACATGCGGCCGAACTTCTTCGCCAACACGCCGGATATTAACCCGGTCTATCTCCAGACCTCCGGTCGCCCCGGCTTCCGCACGCGGCTGGTGCTGGCCGCGACGCTTGCCGGCAATTACGGCCTGTATAACGGCTACGAGATCTGCGACGCCGCGCCCATGCCGGGCAAGGAAGAGTATCTCGATTCCGAGAAGTACCAGATCCGCATCTGGGACATGGATCAGCCTGGCAATATTCAGGACGACATTCGCCTGGTGAATCGCCTGCGCCGCGAAAACCCGGCGCTGCAGAAGTTCACCACGTTGAAGTTCTTCAAGGCCTTCAACGACAACATCCTGTTCTACGGCAAGTTCGATCCGGCGACGTCGAACTACCTGCTGTTCCACGTCAATCTCGACCCGCACAATGCGCAATCCTGCCAATTCGAGCTGCCGCTGTGGGAGTTCGACCTGCCGGATGATGCCTCGATCGAGGTCGAGGACATGCTGCACGGCAACCGCTTCACGTGGCACGGCAAGAGCCATTCGCTCGAGCTTGATCCGCAAACCCGGCCCTATGCGATCTGGCGTCTGTATCCGCCGGGCGCTCCGCGCCCTTGAACGATCGGCCGCCCGTGACGAAGCCAAGCATGACTGAGCAGAATATGACCGAACAGACCACGACCGAGCAGCATAACAACGATGGCCTCATCGATCGCACCCAGACCGACTGGTATCGCGACGCCGTCATCTACCAGCTTCACGTCAAGGCGTTTCAGGATTCCAACGATGACGGCATGGGCGACTTCGCCGGCCTGATGCGGCGGCTCGACCATGTGCAGCAGCTTGGCGCCACCGCCATCTGGCTCCTGCCCTTCTACCCCTCGCCGCTACGCGACGACGGCTATGACATCGCGGATTACACGTCGATCAACCCGTCCTACGGCACGATGCCGGACTTCAAGGGTTTCATCGACGAAGCCCACCGCCGTGGGCTTCGCGTCATCACCGAGCTGGTGATCAACCACACGTCCGACCAGCATCCTTGGTTTCAGGAAGCGCGCAATTCGCCTCCGGGTTCGCCCGCGCGCGACATGTATGTGTGGTCGGATACGGACACCAAATTCCCTGAAACCCGCATCATCTTCACCGATACGGAAAAGTCCAACTGGACCTGGGACCCGGTTGCCGGCGCCTTCTTCTGGCACCGCTTCTATTCCCACCAGCCCGACCTCAACTTCGACAATCCGCGCGTGTTGAAGGAAGTCGTCGAGGTCATGAACTACTGGCTCGACATGGGCGTCGACGGTCTGCGCCTCGACGCGATCCCCTATCTGATCGAGCGCGAGGGCACCAACAACGAGAACCTTCCCGAGACGCATGACGTGTTGAAGGCGATCCGGGCCGAGCTCGACAAGAACTATTCCGATCGCATGCTGCTCGCCGAAGCCAATCAGTGGCCGGAAGATACGCGCCCTTATTTCGGCGAGGGCGACGAATGCCATATGGGCTTCCACTTCCCGCTGATGCCGCGCATGTATATGGCGGTTGCCCAGGAAGACCGGCATCCTCTCACCGACATCATCCGCCAGACGCCGGACATTCCGGAAGGTTGCCAGTGGGGCATCTTCCTGCGCAACCATGACGAGCTGACGCTTGAAATGGTGACGGATCAGGAGCGCGATTATCTTTGGCGCACTTATGCCGAAGACAGCCGCGCCCGGATCAATCTCGGCATCCGCCGCCGCCTCGCACCGCTGATGCAGAACGACCGGCGCAAGATCGAGCTGATGAACTCGCTGCTCCTATCAATGCCCGGCACGCCGATCCTGTATTACGGCGACGAGATCGGCATGGGCGACAATTACTATCTCGGCGATCGCGATGGCGTGCGCACGCCGATGCAGTGGTCGCAGGATCGCAATGGCGGCTTTTCGCGCGCCAATCCTCAGCAGCTTTATTTGCCGGCGATCCTCGATCCCAACTACGGCTACCAGACCATCAATGTCGAAAGCCAGGATCGTGATCCGTCCTCGCTGCTGAACTGGATGCGTCGCATCGTGGCGGTGCGCAAGGAGCATCCGGAGTTCGGGCGGGGCGAGATGACCCTGCTTTATCCCGGCAACCGCAAGATCCTTGCTTATGTGCGCGAGCATGAAGGCCGTTCGACGCTGTGCGTGGCGAACCTGTCGCGCGCGGCCCAGGCGGTCGAGCTCGACCTTGCGCGCTGGAAGGGCGCGGTGCCGATTGAACTGCTGGGCCGCTCCGCCTTCCCGCCGGTTGGTGACCTGCCCTACCTCATCACTTTGCCGGCTTATGGCTTCTACTGGTTTGTTCTGGCCGATGAGGCGCAGGCGCCATCTTGGCACCAGGCGCTGCCGGAAATCCTGCCCGAATTCATCACGTTGACCACGCGTGACGGCCGGGTCGACACCGCCTTGAAGACCCGCGACAAGCGGACATTCGATGCCGATATCCTGCCGCAGTTCCTCAAGCTGCAGCGCTGGTTCGGCGCCAAGGATCGGAAGCTCCGCAGCGCGGATGTGCGTGTGCTTGGCGAACTTGGCAACGGACAGCACGCGCTGTCGATCGTCGATGTCGAACTCGATGGCGGCACGCAGCAGTATTTCCTGCCGATGTCCTCGCGCTGGGGTGAGGAAAACATCACCCATGGCGCGCCGAAGCTATCCTACACCATTGCCAAGCTGCGCCGTACCAACCGGGTCGGCGCGCTGATCGACGGGTCGGTGGATGAGGATCTGGCTGCGCGGCTGCTGCAAGGCATGCGCGACAATCAGGTCATCGATGGTGCGGACAATGGCAAGGTCGTGTTCACCGGCAGCAGCGGTCTGGCTGCCATCGAAACCGAAGGCGAGATCAAGCCGCTTGGCGTGGAACAGAGCAATGTGTCGATCGCCTTTGGCGACGCCGTGGTGCTCAAACTTTATCGTCGCCTGCGTTCGGGCGTGCAACCGGATGTCGAGGTGGCGCGCTTCCTGACCGATGTCGCGCATTTTGAAAACACGCCGGCCTATCTCGGTTCGATCGAGCACCAGACTGCTGATGGCGAGCCGACGATGCTGGCTTCGGCCTTCGCCTATGTCCGCAATCAGGGCGATGCCTGGAAGGTGGTCACCGACGCGCTGAAGCGCGGGATCGAGGACGAGTTGCGCGGCACCGAGCCGGCGTCGGATGATGCGGCAAGCCACACGCTTGCCTATGCCTTCCCGCTTTCGGTCGGCGAAGTGCTGGGACAGCGCACCGCCGAACTGCATTGTGCCCTGGCGACGCAGACCGACGATCCGGCTTTCGCCGTCGAGCCGATCACGGCCGACGACCTGAAGGGCTGGATCAGCGAGGCAAGCGATGAGGCGAATACGGTGCTTGACCGGTTGGCTGGTGCTGCAGGCGGGTTGACGGGTGAAACCGCGACCGCTGCCCGGGCACTGCTCGACCAGCGAGACGCGCTCTTGAAGCGCATCGCCAAGGCCGCCGACATGAAGCCATCGGGTGCACGCTCGCGCATCCATGGCGATTATCATCTCGGCCAGCTTCTGGTAGCGCAGAACGACGTCATGATCATCGACTTCGAAGGCGAGCCCCGCCGGTCGGTGGACGAGCGTCGCGGCAAGTTCTCGCCGCTGCGCGATGTTGCCGGCATGCTGCGTTCGCTCGACTATGCCGCTTCGACCGTGACCCAGGATGGGCTGCCTGAAACGCAGGATGCTGTTGTAAGCCATGCGAAGCGGTGGCGCGATGCCGTCAGCGCCGAATTCCTCGCGGCCTATTTCGGCGGCGTTCAGGGCTGCCCAACCGCGATCGAGGATGAAGATTTCGCGCAGGCCCTGCTCGACCTCTTCGTCATCCAGAAGGCCGTTTACGAAGTCGGCTATGAGCTTGCCAACCGCCCGGCATGGCTCGGCGTTCCCCTGCACGGGCTGCTTGAACTGCTGGATACGGAGACCGCCGCATGAGCGAGAAACAAGCAGCCTACGCTTCGGATATCGAGGCGATCGTTCGCGGCCGCCACGGCAATGTCTTTGCCGTGCTGGGTCTGCAAGGCGGCAATGGCGAGCCCGTGGCAATCAACGTCTTTGCTCCGCAGGCCGCCACCGTCACGGTGATTGGACCGAAGGACGAAGTCATCGCCGAACTGGACAATGTCCATCGCGAAGGCTTCTTCTCGAGCTTCATCAAGGGAAAGACCGAGCGCTTCCCCTACCGTCTGAAGATGACGGCAGGCGAGCACGAATGGATCCAGGAAGACCCGTACCGCTTCCCGGCGGTGCTGGGCGAGCTGGACGAATACCTGCTCGGCGAAGGTCGGCATCTCGAATACTATAATCGCTTGGGCGCACACCCCACCACGATCGACGGTGTCGATGGCACCGTTTTCGCCGTCTGGGCACCCAATGCGCGCCGCGTCAGCGTCGTCGGCGACTTCAACGTCTGGGACGGCCGCCGTTTGCCGATGCGCAAGCGCTGGGGCGTCGGCGTTTGGGAGCTGTTCGTTCCCGGCGTGAGCAAGGGTGCCGTCTACAAGTACGAGATCCTCGGCGTTCACGGGGAAGTTCTGCCGCAGAAGGCCGATCCGGTCGGTTTCTCCGCCGAGCTTCCGCCCGCAACCGCTTCCGTCGTGGCCGGTTCGTTTGCGCACCAGTGGCGCGACGAGACCTGGATGCAGACCCGCGCGCAGGCGCAGGCCACATCACAGCCCATTTCGGTTTACGAGCTGCACCTGGCCTCCTGGCGCAAGGGCGGTAATGACGAAGTGCTCGACTATGACACGATCGCCGATCTGCTCGTGCCTTATGTCACCGAAATGGGCTTCACCCATGTCGAGTTCATGCCGGTTACCGAGCATCCCTTCTCGGGCTCATGGGGCTACCAGCCCGTCGGCCTGTTTGCGCCCACTAGCCGCTTCGGTTCGCCGGAAGGCTTTGCGCGCCTCGTCGATAAACTGCACCAGGCCGGCATCGGCGTCATCACCGATTGGGTGCCGGCGCATTTCCCGTCCGACCAGCACGGCCTCGCCCGCTTCGACGGCACCGCGCTCTACGAGCACGAAGATCCGCGACTTGGCTTCCACAAGGACTGGAACACGCTGATCTACAATTTCGGCCGGCTGGAAGTGTCGAACTTCCTTCAGGCGAGCGCGCTTTACTGGATCGACCGCTTCCATGTCGACGCGCTGCGCGTCGATGCTGTGGCTTCGATGCTCTACCTCGATTATTCCCGCGACGCCGGCGAGTGGATCCCCAACCGCTTTGGCGGCCGTGAAAACCTTGATGCGGTCGATTTCCTTAAATCAACCAACCAGCGCATCGAGGAACGCTTCCCGGGTGCCATCACCATCGCCGAGGAATCCACGGCCTGGCCGGATGTCAGCCGCCCCGTCGACAAGGGTGGGTTGGGCTTCTCCTACAAGTGGAACATGGGGTGGATGAACGACACCCTGCGTTACATGGAAGAGGATCCGATCAACCGGAAGTATCATCACCACCTGATGACCTTCGGCATGGTCTATGCCTATTCCGAGAACTTCGTGCTGCCGCTTAGCCATGACGAAGTCGTGCACGGCAAGGGCTCGCTCTTGAACAAGATGCCGGGTGATCGCTGGCAGAAGTTCGCCAATCTGCGCGCCTACCTCTCCTTCATGTGGGGCCATCCCGGCAAGAAGCTGCTCTTCATGGGCGGCGAGATCGCGCAGGAGCGGGAATGGAACCACGATCATTCGCTCGACTGGCACCTGCTGGATGATCCCATGCACAAGGGCGTGCAGGATCTCGTGCGCGAGCTGAACGGCATCTATCGCGACAATCCCGCTCTGCATGAGCTGGATTGCGATCCGGCCGGCTTCGAGTGGATCGAAGGCGGCGACGCCGAAAACAGCGTGTTCTCCTTCATCCGCAAGGGCACCGACAGTTCAAAGCCGGTGATCGTCGTGTCCAACATGACGCCAGTGGTGCGCGAGGGTTACCGCATCGGGGCGCCGGTCGGCGGAAACTGGCGCGAAATCTTGAACAGTGACTCGGAACGCTTTGGCGGGTCGGACGGAGTAAACAGTTGG
>NZ_DAMBUH010000015.1:380-19882 GCF_032053605.1 Tianweitania sp. | reverse complement strand
TCGCTCAGCCTGACGATCCCGCCACTCGCCACCATCTTCCTGACCCCCGAATAGTGAGCTTTCATGCCGCAGGCCAGCCGTCGCGTACTTCCAGGTTCTCCCACTCATCTCGGTGCGCGATGGGATGGTTTGGGCACCAATTTCGCCCTGTTCTCCGCCAATGCGATGAAGGTCGAGTTGTGCCTGTTCGACAGCAACGGCCGGCGCGAGATCGACCGTATCGCGCTGCCGGAATACACGCATGAAGTGTTCCACGGCTATTTCCCGGATGTGCGTCCGGGCCAGCTCTATGGCTACCGCGTGTACGGCCCCTACGCGCCGGAAGCCGGGCACCGCTTCAATCCCAACAAGCTGCTGATCGACCCTTACGCGCTCGAGCTGCGCGGCGAAATGCGCTGGCACGATGCGGCTTTCGGCTATCGCATGGGCAGCGCGCGGGGCGATCTGTCGTTCGACCGCCGCGATTCCGCGTCGATCATGCCGAAATGCGTCGTGGTCGATCCGGCCGTCACCTGGGGCAACGACATTCGCCCCAACGTGCCATGGCAGGACACGGTGATCTATGAAGCGCATGTGAAGGGCATGACGGCCCTGCGCTCCGAGCTTCCGCCGCAGCTGCGCGGCACCTTTGCCGGTCTCGCCGATCCCGATGTGGTCGACCATCTCGTCAAGCTCGGGGTCACCGCCGTCGAACTGATGCCGACGCAGTCCTTCTTCAACGACGGCCATCTCGTTGACCGTGGTTTGACGAACTATTGGGGCTACAACACGATCGGCTTCTTTGCGCCCGCCACGCGCTACATTTCGCCCGGCGCCGGCATTCATGAGTTCAAGGTCATGGTTCGCCGCCTGCATGAAGCCGGCATCGAGGTCATCCTCGACGTGGTTTACAACCATACGGCCGAAGGCAATCAGAACGGCCCAACGCTGTCGTTCCGCGGCATCGACAACGCCAGCTATTACGTACTGGCCGACGATCCGCGCTATTATTACGACACCACCGGCTGCGGCAACAACGTCAACCTGCGCCACGAGCGCGTGCTGCAGATGGTGATGGATTCGCTGCGCTACTGGGTGCAGGAATGCCATGTCGACGGCTTCCGCTTCGATCTCGCCTCCACGCTCGGCCGCGACCGCGACCAGTTCGATCCATCCGCCGTGTTCTTCGACGCGATCCGCCAGGACCCGGTTCTGTCGGCCGTGAAGATGATCGCCGAGCCGTGGGATACGGGTCCGGGTGGCTATCAGGTCGGCAATTATGCGCCGCTCTGGGCCGAATGGAACGACAAGTATCGCGACAATGTCCGCGCCTACTGGAAGGGCGACGACGGCATGGCGCCGGAACTCGCGTCCAACCTGCTCGGCGCATCCAACCTGTTCGAAAAGCGCGGCCGCAAGCCCTGGGCCTGCGTGTCCTTTGTCACCGCCCATGACGGCTTCACGCTGATGGACGTCGTGTCCTACAACGAGAAGCACAATGAGGCGAATGGCGAGGACAACAATGACGGCCACTCGCACAATTTGAGCTGGAACTGCGGCGTCGAAGGCGAGACCGACGACACGGCGGTGCTCGATCTGCGCGATCGCATGCGACGCAACCTCGTCGCCACCACCTTGCTGTCGCAGGGCACGCCGATGCTGCTGATGGGCGATGAAGTCGGTCGTACCCAGAACGGCAATAACAACACCTATTGCCAGGACAACGAGCTGAACTGGCTGCAGTGGGACGGCATCAGCGAGCGCGACGAAGCCTTCCGCACCTTCGTGTCTAACGTCATCCGCATCCGCCGCACGCGCTCTCTGCTCGGCCAGCGCAAGTTCCTGCATGGCGATACTGTCGACGATCAGGGCACGCAGGACGTGCATTGGCTGCGCCCGAGCGGCGAAGCCATGGAACAGGGCGATTGGGACAATGGCCTGACGCGCTCCATGGCGGTGCTTCTGGCCGGTGCGGAAGAGCGTCTCGCGATCCTCTTCAACGCCCATTACGAGCCGCTCGACTTCACCATTCCGGCCGGCTTCGAGGATGGCTGGATGGTGCTGATCGACAGCGCCACCGGCATCGCCTCGCCCAAGCGTGCGGCGAAGGTCAACGGTAACCAGTACCGCGTCGAAGGCCGCGCGCTGGTTCTCCTGGAGACCACCCTATGACGGCGGACACCGACACCCGCTGGGGGCCGGTCTGGCTGGATGATGGACGCGTTCAGTTTCGGGTGTGGGCACCCGGGTCTGAGCAGCTTTCGTTGCGCCTTGATGGCCTAGACACTTTGATGCAGCGCGACGAGCGCGGCTGGTTCACGCTGGAGCAATCCAGCGTGGCACCGGGAGCCGCCTATAGCTTCGTGTTTCCCGATGGCTTTGCGGTGCCTGACCCCGCTTCGCGCGCTCAGCAAGGCGATGTTCATGGCCCCTCGCTGTTGACCAATCCGACCGCCTACCAGTGGCAGAACGCCGACTGGAAGGGCCGCCCGTGGGAAGAAACCGTCTTTTACGAGCTGCATGTCGGCACCTTCACTGATGAAGGCACGTTCCGCGCGGCCATCGACAAGCTGCCGCATCTGGTTGAGCTCGGCATCACGGCAATCGAACTTCTGCCGGTGGCACAGTTCGGCGGCAACCGCGGCTGGGGCTATGACGGTGTGCTCCTTTACGCACCACATCGCGCTTACGGCACGCCCGACGACCTGAAGGCGCTGGTCGACGCCGCGCATGGCCATGGCTTGATGGTCATTCTCGACGCGGTCTACAATCATTTCGGCCCGGACGGGAACTACATCCCGAAGCTCGCGCCCGACTTCTTCCATCCCGAGCGCCACACCCCCTGGGGCGGCGCGATCGCCTATGAAAAGCCGGATGTCCGTTCCTACTTCCTGGACAATGCGATCTACTGGCTGGACGAGTTCCGCATCGACGGTCTGCGTCTCGATGCCGTGGATCAGGTTCAGGATCCAGATTCGGAGATCGAATTGTTGGTTGAACTCGCGCAGGTCATCCGCGAAAGATTCCCAGATCGCCACATCCACACGACCACCGAAGACAATCGCAACATCACGCTCCTGCATGAACGTGGGCCGGCTGGCGAGATCGTTCTGCATAGCGGCGAGTGGAACGACGACTTCCATAATGCCGCGCATGTCGTGGCGACGGATGAAACCGACGGCTATTACGAGGACTTCGCCGACGAGCCGTTGCAGAAGCTCGCTCGCACGTTGGCCGAAGGCTTCGCCTATCAGGGCGAGCCGGCACCGCATAACGACAACAAACCGCGCGGGCTACCCAGTACGCATCTGCCGCCGACGGCCTTCGTGGACTTCCTGCAAAACCACGATCAGGTGGGAAACCGCGCACTCGGCGAGCGTCTCGTATCGCTGACCGACGACAAGCTGCTGCGCGTGCTGGTCGCCGTGCATCTCCTGTCGCCGCATATCCCGTTGCTCTTCATGGGTGAGGAATGGGGTGAGACGAACCCGTTCTTCTTCTTCACCGATTTCCATGGCGAGTTGGCCGATGCCGTGCGCAATGGCCGCCGCCATGAATTCGCAAAGTTCGCGGCCTTCCGCGACGAGGAAAAACAGAAGCAGATCCCCGATCCGAACGCGGCGGACACGTTCACGCGATCCAAGATCGACTGGAGCAAGGCTGAGGGAAGCGAGTGGCTTTCTTTCTACAAGACGCTCCTCAAGCTGCGTCAGGACAGGATCGTGCCGCTTCTGGCAGAAGCCGGTGGCGAATCTGGCACGATCATCGGCGGCGATGCCGGCGTTCTGGTAGTCGATTGGGAGTTTGGTACCAAGCGCCTGTCGCTCCGCGCAAACCTCAGTGGTGAAACCGCAACGGTTCCGCCAGCGATCGGCGCGATCCTGTTCTCCGAACCGGAGACCAGCGGGAATGCGGATGCGGGAACACTGCCGCCGTACTCGATGTTCTACGCACTTGATGATCGCTGAGAATAGTTTCGCCTCATGAAAACAGACGCATTGGACGAATTGGCCCGGCACTACGGCGTCGGGCTGAGCCACACCGCGCCGGATGGTGAGGAACTCTTCATCGCCGATGACACCAAGCGCGCGATCCTGACCGCACTTGGCATCCCCTGCGAGGACGAGCCGCAGGTGGAAGCAAGCCTTGCGGCCGCCGGATCGATCAAGCCGCCGGTGATGCGCGCCGTTCCCGGCAGCACCTGCGCGCTACCCGACTGGTTGACGGACAAGCCCGCATGGGGCGTGTCGCTGATGCTTTATGAGCTGCGCTCGGCTCGCAACTGGGGTATCGGCGACTTCGCCGATCTCGCCGCCGTCAGCGAAACGGTGGCAAAAGCCGGTGCGGAGTTCGTCGGCGTCAATCCGCTGCACACGCAGTTTCTGTCCGATCCCGCGCGCTGCAGCCCATTTTCACCCTCGAACCGCCTGTTCCTGAACCCGCTTTACATCGCCGTGGATCAGGTGCCGGGCTTTGCCACCACCGATGCCGATCCCGCCGATCTCGAAGCGCTGCGTTCGCTCGACGCCGTTGATTATGCGGAAGTCGCCCGCATCAAGCTCGCCGCCTTGCGCCTGATCTGGGATCGCTGGCAGGACACTTGGCCGACCGAAGACGGCTACGCCAAGGACAGCTTCGATGCCTTCCGCCGCGAAGGTGGCGATCCCCTGCGCGGTCATGCTCTGTTTGAAGCGCTCTCGGCTTCCATGGTTGCCGGTGGTTATGGCGCAGGCTGGTCGAGCTGGCCGGGCTCGTTCCAGGACATCCGCTCGCAGGCCGTCGCGTCCTTTGAACAGGAAGAACATGACAGCGTGTCCTTCCATGTCTGGCTGCAATGGCTCGCCGATACACAGCTTGGGCAAGCCGCAAAGGCTGCCCGCGAAGCCGGCATGCGGATCGGCCTTTACCTTGATTTCGCCGTCGGCGAGTCGCCGGATGGCTCCGCGACGTGGAGCACGCTGGACCTCGTTCTGCCGGACATGACGATCGGCGCCCCGCCCGACTTCTTCACGGCCGACGGTCAGGAATGGGGTCTCGCGCCGCCCTCGCCCACCACCATGCGCCGCACCGATTTCGCGCAATACAAACAGACCATGCAGGCGCTCACACGGCATGCCGGTGCCTTGCGCATCGACCATGCCATGGCGCTGTGGCAGCTTTTTCTTGTGCCGAAGGGCGGCAAGCCGGCCGATGGCGCGTACCTGCATTATCCCATCGAGGACATGCTGCGGATCCTCACCGAGGTCTCGCAGGAAAACGGCACCGTCATTATCGGCGAAGATCTCGGCTACGTGCCGGAAGGCTTTCAGGACGTCATGCGCGACACGCGCATCCTGTCCTATCGCATCCTTTATTTCGAGAAGGACGAAGGCGGCTTCTTCGCGCCGAAGGATTATCCGCCGCTGGCCCTTGCCTGCCTCTCCACCCACGATCTGCCGACCCTGCGCGGCTGGTGGCGCGGTGATGATGTCGATCTGCGCCTTGAACATGGGTTGATCGACGAAGAGGCCGCCGAGGAACAGCGCGAAACACGCGCGGAAGAGCGCGCCAAGCTGATCGAAGGCATGTCGTGGTTCCGCGTGTTCGACGAGAAGGACCGCAAGGCCGCCGAAAAGGCCGCACGTGATGAGGCGTCGGAATTGCCCGAAACCATCATGGTCGCGACGCACCGCATGGTGGCGCGCACCCCGTCTCTGCTGGCCGGCGTTCGCCTTGCCGATCTCACCGGCGAGGAAAAGCCGACCAACCTGCCCGGCACCGTCGACAGCTATCCCAACTGGCGGCTGAAGAATTCGACTTCGATCGAAGACCTCGCCGACGCCCCATTCTTCCAATCCATTTGCGCGGTAATGCGCGCGGAGCGCCCGAAATCCTGATGCTGCCCACCAGTACCTATCGCTTACAATTCCGCGAAGGCTTCACCTTCGACAAGGCCGTCGCGATCCTCCCTTACCTGAAAAAACTCGGCATCAGCCATGTCTATGCCTCGCCGATCTTCTCGGCCGCTGCCGGCTCCACCCATGGCTATGACGTCACCGACCATAACGAGATCGATCCGGCCATCGGTGGCCGTGAAGGGTTCGAGCGCCTGAGTGCTGCCCTCAAAGACCAAGGCTTCGGCCTCATCCTCGACATCGTGCCCAACCACATGGCCGCATCGTTGGACAATCCGTGGTGGCGGAGCGTCATCGAACTCGGCCAGGACAGCCCCTATGCCCGGCACTTCGACATCGACTGGCGCGAGCGGCTGACGCTGCCGACCCTTGGCAAGCCCTTCGATGAGGCCGCAGCCGACGGTGAGATCACGCTGAAGATCGATGATGGCAAGCCGGTCCTTGCTTACTTCGACAACCTCTTCCCGCTCCATCCCGACACGATCGACGGCATCACGGAAGAGACGGTTGATAAGCTTTCCAGCGACCGCGCCTTCCTTGAAGCGCTGCATGCTCGCCAGCCCCACCAGCTGACCTTCTGGAAAACCGCGCGCAAGCATCTGAGCTACCGCCGCTTCTTCGAAGTCACCGGCCTCGTCGGTGTACGCGTCGAAGACCCGGCCATCTTCGATGATGTCCACCGCCTGATCCTCGAACTCGTCCGTTCCGGCAAAGTTGACGGCCTACGCGTCGACCATGTCGACGGCCTTGCCGATCCGAAAGCCTATCTCGACCAGCTCCGCGCCGCCATCGGTCCCGACACTTACCTCGTGGTCGAAAAGATCCTCAACGGTGAAGAAGTCCTTGCGCAGGACTGGCCGATCGAAGGCACCACCGGCTACGAATTCACCGCAGCCATCGCCGACCTGCTCACTGACGGTTCCAAGACCGCCGAACTCGACAAGGCCTATGCCAATCTCCTCGGCGCACCGGTCGATCTCGAAACCGAACGCCGCCGTGCCAAGCAAGTGATGGTCACGGAAAATTTCGAAACCGAGCTGAAGGGTCTGACGCGGCTGGCCATGGAGTCGATCGGCGATGCTCTCTCCGAAGACGCCATCCGCAATGCCATCGCCGCCATCGTCGTCGCCTTCCCCGTCTATCGAACCTACATCAACAATGAAGGTATCCGCGACGAAGATCGCCAACTGCTCGACCAAGTCGCAGCCGATGCGAAAGCCTCCGGCCAAGTCTCCGAAATGGCGGTCGATGCCGTCATGGATTGTCTGTTTGGCGCTGCCAAGTCGTCGGATCGTGCCGCGGAATTTACAGCTCGCTTCCAGCAATTGACTGGTCCGGTCACCGCAAAGTCGGTGGAAGACACCCTGTTCTACCGCTTCAACAAGCTGATCGCGCTCAACGAAGTCGGCTGCGATCCTGCTGAACCCGTCGGCTCCGTGGAGCGCTTCCACGAGAAGATGAAGGCGCGTGTTTCCGAGCAACCCCATGGCTTGCTTGGCACGTCCACGCACGACACCAAGCGCGGCGAAGATGCCCGCGCCCGTCTCTATGCCATCTCCGAAGCACCGGATGAGTGGGCGCAAGCCGTCACCCGCTGGCGCACCATGCATGCGGTTGCCGTGAAGCAGTTCGACGACGGCCCGGCTCCCGAGCCCGACACGGAATGGCTGCTTTATCAAGCGCTTGCCGGCATCTGGACTGGTGAAACCGATCCCGAAACGCTGACCTCTCTCAAGGAACGCTTTCTTCCCTACGTCGAAAAGGCGCTCCGCGAAGCCAAGCGCCGCACCGACTGGTCGGACACCAACGAAGCCTATGAGAGTGCGGTTAAAGCCTATGCCGAACGCCTCTTCGCGCCCGACAACCGCGCCTTCCACGACGACTTCGACGCTGTCCTCAAGCCCTTCATCGCCGCCGGCCGCATCAACGGTTTGACCCAGACGCTGATCAAACTGACGGCCCCCGGCATCCCCGACATCTATCAGGGCGCGGAAGGTGACGACCTTAGCCTCGTTGATCCCGACAACCGCCGCGCCATCGATTTTGATAAGCTGGCTCAGACGCTTAAGGCGGAAGCACACAGCTCTTGGAAAGACGCCTTCGTGTCCGGCACCGGCAAGCAACGCTTGATCGCAGCCGGTTTGGCGTTGCGGACAGCTCAGCCGGATCTGTTCGCGTCCGGCAGTTATCAACCGCTCGAGATCACCGGATCAAAGAGCGATCATGCAGCCGCTTATCTCCGCACGCATGGCGATGAGGCCGTCCTGGTGGTCGTTCCCCGTCTGCCACTTGCACTGAACGGCGAAGGTGCAGCGGACTGGGGCGATACGGCGGTTGTACTACCAACGGCGTTCGCCAATCGCAGCCTGACCAACCGTCTGACATCAGCCGAAACGAAAATCGGCGAGACGTTGCGCCTCGCCGATTTGCTGGGGGATAGCCCCGTCGCCTTGCTGACGACGGCTTAAGCGGACTTCGCCGTCTTCCTGGCTGCCGGCTTCTTGGCGGCAGCCGGGGCGCGCGACTTCTTGGTGTCCACGCCTGCAACCGCAGCGCTGGCGGCCGACGCGCCGGCATCGCTCTTGATCTCATTGTCGCTTGGCATGCCAGCATCGTCCATCATCGGCGTTGCTGAAGCATCTGACCCCAAGGGCTGATCCTCGGCGCTGACTTCGGCTTCGGCTTCGGCCCAGTGGCGGTCATGCCAGCCATGGCTTTCACCTTCCTTCTGCCACTTCTCATAGGCCCGCTGGCGGATACGGTCTTCCTTGTCGCTCATGGTTTGTCCCTTCCCATTCTCAACAGTTGCTTGGCTCTAACACGTAAATGGGCCGGCTCGATACGCAACCGGATCGCCGAAGACCACCTGCTGCATGCATGCCCTTTTCAAGCACATAGCGCAGGATCCGCCCTTCGTCGCGGGGCAGACAGCATCGCGTGCTCCACTTTGCTCGTATCACGAGAATTGTGATCGTGTTCGGTAGGCTCCTCCAGGCAGGGCGGCGCTTGTCGGGGAACCTCGCTGGCAAGCTGACGTTTGCAAGAACAAGGAGGACGCCATGACCCCGACACCGCCACAACCTTTTCCCGAGCCAGCACCCGGTCCGCATCCCGGCCCCAGTCCTATTCCGGACCCGGCACCGGATCCCTCTCCTGTTCCAGGCCCGCGCCCGACACCGATCTGAGGATGATATGAGCGATCCGAAGCGCCCCATTTCCGATCCCGAGCCGGGTCCCCTGCCGCCGGATCCGGAGCCGATCCCGCAAAAGGAACCACCATTACCGGAGGGAACACCCGATCCGGCGCCCGGCCCTGATCAAGCGCCGGCCGAATTCCCTGGCCGCGAACCGGAAAGCAACGAGCCGGTCGAAGCGATCTGACGATCAGGTTCGGTCCGGCTGCGTCTTGGAGTCGGACTCGAATTCTTTGACGATGCCCATGAAGCCGCGGAAGAAGCGTTCCATCCGGTCCAGCCCCTTGTCGAACTCTTCGTCCGCCGCGACATTCGCCCCCTTCTGCTGGCGTTCCAAGACAGCGATGCGCGCCTCCAACCGGTCGATCCGCGCCTGCAAACTATCTGCCTGATCCGTGCCGGCGACCGCTTCATCGGCAGCAATCCGGCAAACCAGCTGCGCATCACGCTCTTCGCAGATCGACATCGCGCCGGTCTGCGTGTTGAGCCTGACATAGCCCTGCTCGGTCTTTTCCAGCCGGAAGTTTTCGGCATCCTGCGCTTGTGCGGTGGCCCCGAGGCCAAGGAGAAGTGCGAAGCTCAGACAAGTCTTGTGCATGGAAGGGTCTCCTTCTCGATCGGACTTTGCTAACGGCTTTTTGCGCCGGAAATGCGTCACCCAGCTTTCGCTGGGGTTAGGCCCGGCCTATAGCAGCGCCATGACCATCTATAAGATCACACCCCGAGCGCTTTGGCAGCAGGCCGAAGCTGCTGGCCAGTTTACTGGGGCGCCGGTCGATGAGGCCGACGGCTTCATCCACTTTTCCACCGCCGCGCAGGTCAGGGAAACGGCTGCCAAGCACTTTGCCGGCCAAAACGATCTGCTGCTCGTCGCCATCGATGAAGACGCGCTGGGTGCGGACTTGCGCTACGAACCCTCGCGAGGCGGCGCGCTTTTCCCGCATCTTTACGCGCCGCTGCTGCTGTCTGCCGTGTTGTGGGTCAAGCCCCTGCCCGCCAACGAAGACGGAACCCACGCCTTCCCTGATCTGGACGCCTGATGATCGACCTGTTCGCGCTTGGCCGAAGCACCTTGTTCCGCCTCGATCCCGAAACCGCACACGGGCTTTCCATCGCCGGCCTAAAAACCGGCCTTGTCCCAGTCTGCACGGTTAATGACAGCCGCCTGAAGACCACGGTTGCCGGCCTGTCCTTTCCGAACCCACTCGGCATGGCCGCCGGCTTCGACAAGAATGCTGAAGTGCCGGATGCGCTTCTAAAGCTCGGCTATGGCTTTGCCGAAGTGGGTACGATCACACCCAAGCCGCAAAGCGGCAACCCAAAACCGCGCATCTTCCGGCTGGTGAAGGACGATGCGGTCATCAATCGGCTCGGCTTCAACAATGAGGGCCATGACGCAGCTTATGCCCGCCTCAGCCGTCGCGCGCGCAAGGGCATCCTCGGCGTCAATATCGGTGCCAACAAGGATAGCGCCGACCGCATGGGTGATTACCGGCTGGGCGTCGCGCGTTTCGCCGATCTCGCATCCTACATCACCGTCAACATCTCCTCGCCCAACACGCCCGGTTTGCGCGGTTTGCAGGACCCGGAAGCGCTGGCACAGTTGCTCGATGTGGTCTGCGAGGAACGCACGCGGCAAAATGCAAAGCCGCCGATCTTCCTGAAGATCGCGCCGGATCTGGACGATCTCGCGCTGGATGCCATCGCCGAAGCGGTACTAAAAAGCGGCATTGAGGGGCTGATCGTCTCCAACACCACGATCGCCCGCCCGCCTTTGGCCGATCATCAGAGCAAGGAGACCGGCGGTTTGTCCGGGCGTCCCTTGTTTGTGCCGTCCACCGTGATCCTGGCCAAGATGCGCCAGCGCGTCGGTCCTGCCATGGCGCTGATCGGCGTCGGCGGTGTCGAGTCTGTGGACACTGCGATCCAGAAGATCCGAGCCGGCGCCGATCTCGTTCAGGTCTATACCGGCATGATCTATGGCGGGCCGTCGCTGCCCGGCCGCATCCTTCGCGGCTTGTCTGAGCATGCAACCAAGCTTGGGCTGACGCAGCTTAGCGCGTTGCGGGACAGCGGCACCGAGGAATGGGCCAAGCGCACGGCTTGAAGCTTGGGCTGCAGCCGTTGCAGCCCTATCTCACCGCCGATGCGCCTGCCGATTATCCACCATCCCGATTACGACGCGAAGTTCGACCCGGCCCATCGCTTTCCGATGGGCAAATACAGCGCGCTCATGCGTGTGCTCGAAGCGCGTGGGCTGGTGGGCGGAGGTAATCTGCACCAGCCAGACCTGCTGCATCCCTCGCTGCTGAAGCTTGCTCATAGCCCAGCCTATATCGATCAGGTCGTAGCCTGCGCCGTACCGCCCGCGATCGAGCGCGACATCGGCTTTCCAGTCAGCGAACGCGTTTCGCGCCGCGCTCAACTCGCCACGGCCGGCACGCTGGTGGCAGCACGGATCGCATTGGAAAGCGGCATCGCCTGTAATGCGGCCGGCGGCAGTCATCATGCACGTCAAGCCCAGGGCGCGGGCTTCTGCACCCTCAACGATGTCGCGGTCGCCAGCCTCGCTCTGCTTGCCAGCCACGAGGTGCACCGCATCCTGATCGTTGATCTCGACGTGCATCAGGGCGACGGAACGGCGGACATTCTTGCCGGCGAGCGGCGTGCTTTCACCTTTTCCATGCATGGCGCGCGCAACTATCCCATGCAGAAGGCCGTGTCCGACCTCGATGTCCCGCTCGACGACGCGCTGGACGACGGCGCCTATCTCGACATCCTGGCTGAGTATCTTCCCGGTCTGCTCCACCAGCAGCCCGACCTCGTTTTCTATAATGCGGGCGTCGATCCGCATCGCGATGACCGGCTGGGGCGACTTTGCCTGACGGATGACGGCTTGCGGGCCCGCGATCGTTTCGTGATCGACACGGTACGTTCAGCCGGCATTCCGCTCTGCGGCGTGATCGGCGGCGGCTATTCGCGCGACGTGGAAGCGGTGGCTGCCCGCCACGCCATCCTGTTCGAAACGGCAGCCTACTTCGCCTAGCGGCGGTAATTCAGCAGGCGCAGAAGCAGAAACACCGGCACCACAATCGCAGCGCCCAGAAGCAGGTAGCTCGTGAAGCGGTCAAAGGTCGAGAAGGTGAAATCCCAGATCGCCCGGAACGTGTCGGCGAACCAGTAGAAGACGTCCCACGGGCTCCAGTCCAGGAAAGCCAGGACCATGCCCACCAGGAGCGACACGACGATCAGCTTGATCAAAACGCGAAAGGGGCTGTCACCCAGAAACCGCGTCACGCCGCCTGACATTGCCTGATCCACTCCATCATCGGACTTGGTCTTGGATAAGCCGCATACAAAGCCAGTCCGGCGGGATCAAGGCAGCACGCAGCTGATTGCGGGCAAGCCTGCCTCATGCTACCGCTATCGTTGTGCGGGTATGATGTAATGGTAGCTTGTCAGCTTCCCAAGCTGAACGCGCGGGTTCGATTCCCGCTACCCGCTCCAACTTCCTGAACAACTGGCTAAGCGCCCGATTTTGAATCGGACGGATGCGGATCGGCATTGCCGCCCATACCGAAGCCGCCTCCCATTCCGCCGCCACCCATACCACCACCTTCGCCGTCACCTCCACTCCCGCGCGATCCTTCACCGCCGCGCTCACCCTTGCCACGACCGCCGCCTGAACTCGATGGGCGCACAGGCCCTTGCGCGGGGATCTGCAAATCTGAAGGAATCGGCGCCAGATCGAGTGCATCGCGGATGAAGTCGCGCAGCGAGATGACCAGCTCGTGCGTATGGACGGTTCGGCCGGCAACCAGGTCGCGTACGGCGCGCTCGGCGAGGCGAACCTGCTCTTCCGTGCCGAGCAGGATGATGTCCGACAGCGTGGCCTCTACGGCATCGCGGATGCGGCGGGGGCGATCCCAGTCGGCATTCCCGTTTTCACCTGGTGTTGTTGCGACACCTTCCGAGTCGATGGCGGGGTCGATCGTTTCTGGAACACGCAGGTCGCGGCGATGGGCGGGGTTCACGCTCAGGTCGCCGGTAAACGAGCCGCCCAGCGTCTTGTAGGCTGCAATCAGCGTCCGCAGACGTTCGTTGATCTGCCGGTTGAAGCGTTCGCGGCGGCGCTGCACCGTGAACATCATCAGCAAGCGAATGCCCATGCTGATGAGCGTAAACAAAGCGAGGCCGATCAGCGTCATCAAGACGCTTTGCCAGGAGCTGAAATCGAAACTGCGCAAAGAGGGCCCTCGCTTGGTCGGCCCGAAGGAATCGGGCACCGTCTGTCTAACGCTTACCCGCGAGATCGTCGCCTGAAAGAAAAACCCCGGTACGATGACCGGGGTTTCTTGTTGGCCTTAATAGCCGATCCAGACGCGCTCGCGACGGCAGCGGCGTTCCCAGCGTCCGTGATGCCGAACGCGGCGGCAAACCTGACGCGACACCCTGCGGCGACGGCCACGACGGTCGTGACGACGACCATGCCCACGACGATCATGACGGCGAAGGTCGCGGTGATCGCGGACTTCCGTGACCTCGGGCGTCGAAGCGTCCAGGTCATCGAGGATGCCGCTCGGCTTTACAACAGCTGCGTCGGCTTCAGTTGGGCCAACGACCTTTGCAACCGCAACAGCGCCGGCAAGACCGAGCAAGCCAGTGAGGAAATGTCGTCTGTCCATGGGAACCTCCATTTCTGTGTTCTTTGGGAAGGCCGATCATAAGGGACCCTGATGACTAGTTCCTGAACGATCACCCAAAAATGCAGGTGGACGAATGTGGCACGCCTCACCGCGGCTTCGGCTCCAGGTTCAGATAGGTCGGGTCAAATTCGCCGATATCGGTCAACTTGCGCCAATCGTGGATCACCACCCGCGACCCATCCCACGATATGGCGTTCGTGGCGCGCAGAGTTTGCATGCTGCGGTTGAGGTGGACGGTCGAGAGGCCGAACATGTCGGCCAGGTCGAGCTGGGTGATGGCCAGATCGAACGACCAGTTCTTGGCTAGACCCACTTCGGACATGCGAAGGTAAAGCTCACAGGCCATATGCGCCAGCTTGGCCGGTGGAGGCAGACGTCCCACGACCGAGACAGCCGCACGTGTCAGCGCGGCGTCCGTCACGGTTGTCATCCACAACAGTCGTCCGAGATGCGGATGGGTTTCGCTTAGTCGGATGATCTCGCCATGCGGGATCCAGGCGACGATGCAGTTGCTTGCGGCCCGTACGCCATGATCCATCTTGGCTAGGAGCATGCCGTTCAGATCCAAGAAATCGCCGGCAATATGGACGGCGCTGATCATCCGCTTGCCGCTTCGCAGCAGATGCTCGCGAAAGGCGATGCCTTGCAACAGAACACAGCTCTGCGTCGGCCGGCTGCCTTGCCGGACAATGGGGGTCCGCACTGCGATGGTTTCCTGGCGATGGGTCATCCGTTCGAGCACGGATTTCTCTTCATCGGACAGGCTGTCTCGCCGCTGAAGATAGGTGATGAGTGGATGTGGCATTCTGTCCCCCTCAGAGCCGAATGCACACTGTAAGCCAGCGTTCCAAAATGAAAAGCTTGCCTCATCAAAGGAGCTGCGCGCGGCTTGGCTTGGCCCACGCGCAGCATGGGTGTGGTCAGGCGGCAGCCGGTGGCTGAGCCAACCGCCAACGGAGAATATCAACCAGAACAAACGCGACGACACTGACACCTAGAACGGGCAGCGCCCAGCCAAGGGCCACCACCGTCACCAGCATGATGGCTTTCCAGGCGATGTGCAGCCGAAGCCAGCTTTGCACGAGCGTATGCGGCAGAGCGCCAGGCTTGGGCCGGTGCCGCCACCAGATGCCGTAACCGTAGATCACCACGGCAACAAGGCTGATGCCGAGCACGGCAAGTGCCAACTGGTTCACGATGCCGAACAGGAGACCCATATGGGCCGCGATGCCCCATTGCACGAGCTTGGCGCTGATCGGGAACGTCACGAAGTCTGCACGGCTCGTTACCGCCATCGTGTCCGGATTGATCGCGACCGTGTCGACCTGCGTCGGCCACGCGCGATCATATTCCCGCACGACCCAGGCTGAACCGGGCTTCGGCACCTTGATTTCCAGCATGGGCGAGTCGATGCCGCCCGCCTTTGCGGCAGCCAGCACCTCATCCAGTCTGGCGGAAGGATCGTCAGGCGGCATCACCATCCCAGGCGTATGATGGTGAGCGTGGCCGCCCAACGCTGCCGCATTGTGTTCAGCATGCTCGCCGCCGGTGTCGCTCAGCGCGCCTTCAAGCGATGTGGAAACCGTTGGCGTGATCCAACCCATCGTGTTGCGCAGATCGTCGATCCGCGCTCCGGCCCATTGCGACCAGGTCAAACCGGTTGCAGACAGGAAAAGGAGGCCGAGCGACAGCACGACGCCGATGATGCCGTGTTTATGATGCAGTTGCAGGCTCTTGTTGGCCGGTTGCTGCCTGGCGAGCTTTCCGGTGGAGCGCCACAGCCACAACAGCACGCCGCCCAGCGTCAGGATCCACAGCCAGGACGCGGCAAGCTCGCTATAGGCACGGCCGAGATCGCCGAGCATGATGCTGCGATGCAGGTAATCGAGTGTGGTGCGGAACGGCAGGATGCCGCTGGTTCCGTAAGCGATCAGATTGCCCTTGATGTCGAGGGTCACCGGATCGACGAAGATCGCCCGGCTTTCGGAAGCGCCAAGTGCTGGATCCGAAAACATCACCCGCGTGGTCATGCCGGGTCCGGTTGTAGGGCGCACGGCCGACAAGGTTGGCGCGTCGCCGATATAGGTCCGCGCGGCCTGCACCTGCGCTGCCAGAGGCTGCGGCTCGCCGGTCGAGGTTGTCGTCAGCTGCTCGCGATAAAGCCAGGACTCGATCTGCGGGGTCAGGGCATAGAGCGTGCCGGTAACAGCCGCGACGATCAGGAAGGGACCAACGAACAGGCCGACATAGAAGTGAAAGCGCGAGATGAACGCCTTAAAACTCGAACCGTGTTGCGGAACCGCATGCGGCGCCACGCCGGTTGCATGGCCGGTGGTGTGAGACGAAGCGAGGCTCATGGCTGCGCTCCGTTGTGGAAGAATGGGCTGCATAGGCCTGCCTGGTTGAACGCTTGCAGGCACACGGCCTCGCACAGCGCCCGCACAATGAAGTGGGACATGGATGGTCTCCGGATGAACGATCAAGAATGGGGAACGTCAGGCGGATAAAGACGGCGGGCCCGTGGGAAACGGCGGCGCGCCGGAGAAACGGAGAACGAGGCGTTCGCCGGGATTGCCGATGAAATCGATGTCGACCGCATTGGTCCAGGCATAGATCCCCGCATCTGCGGGGATCGGTGCCAGCACGGCCACCCCGACACCGCAAAGCGTGCCGCAGGGACAAGCATGATCGAGCGGCGAAGGCGGCTCGCCGTCGTGATGCGATACAATCGTGGTTGTGCTTGTTCCGTGACAGATAACGGTGGTGCGCTCGCTGCTGACCAGCACGTTGGAAGCGCATAGAAAGGCAGAAAGCAGCACCTGCACGAGGACGAACGCCGCCGTCAGCGCAGCAGCCATGCCGCCCGCCCAACGATCATCCAGAAGCTGCCTCATCCCTCGCATATCCTGTGATCGCAGATGGCGCGCGGTTTGTCATTGTCCGGGCGCAACCAATTTGCGCAGTTACTCGATCGTTTGCATTGAAAGGCAAGCCGCACCAGATGAACGGAACCTGACCCAGGCATTCAGCTTCGGCTTAGATGCTGTTGGGTAGAAGGAACCAAAGCGCAGCCAGTTGGTTTGCGGCCAATACGAAAGAGGTACCTATGAATAAGAAGATCTTGGGTGCGGCTGCCTTGGTTGTGGCCGCGGGTCTCCCCGGCATCGCATCGGCGGCTTCCACGGCCATCGCGACCACGAACGTCAATCTGCGCGCGGGTCCGTCCACCGAGTATCCCGCCGTCAACATCGTTCAGGCCGGCTACAGCGTGCGCGTTTACGGCTGCCTCAGCAATCGCTCCTGGTGCGACGTGTCTTATGGCCCGCAGCGCGGCTGGATGTCGTCCAATTATCTCGCTTACGTCCAGAACGGCCGCCGTTACACCGGCGAACGCGTCGTCGGCTATATCGGCGCACCGACCATCGGCTTCTCTGTAGGCAGCTACTGGGATGACCATTATCGCGGCCGCTCCTTCTATCGCGACCGCGACCGTTGGGATCGCCGGGGCGGATGGGACCGTCCGCGCCCGCCGCGCGATGATTGGCGCGATCGCCGGGACCGCCGGGAAGATTGGGAAGACCGCCGCGAGCGTCGTGGTGACTGGGAAGACCGTCGTGACGATCGCGACCGTCGCGCCGGCTGGGATGAGCGCCGGGATCGCGGCGAAGACCGTGGCCGCGACGAGCGCCGGGATGATCGTGGCCCTGGCCCCGACCGTCGCCCCGAGCCGCGCGATGAACGTGTCGATCGCGGTGAAGATCGTCGTCCCGATGGTGGCGGAGAACGCGTGATCCGCAGATATGAGCAGGATCGCTTCAAGCAGTAAGCAAAAAAGGCGGGACTTCGGTACCGCCTTTTTCTTTGCCCGAGGCTTCCTCTAAGAAGCCGCGCAGACTGTCGACCGCGTCAGGAAGCGCTTTTCCCGGCCATTGTCCAACGAGAACATGCCGCCGCGGCCGGGCACCACGTCTATGATGAGGTCGCTGTTCTTCCACACTTCGTAGTTTGCCGCTCCGATATAGAACGGCGTGCCGTCGATCTCGCCCAGAAGCACATCATGGTCGCCGATCAGGAACTCGCTCCGCGCATAACACATCGGCGAAGATCCATCGCAGCAGCCGCCGGACTGGTGAAATAGCACCGGGCCATGATCGGCGATGATCTCGGCCAACAGCTGTCTTGCAGCGGGCGCGGCCGAAACCTTGTTGAGCGAGGTGGGTGCCGGCATCGATCTCCTTCCAAGAACAGGCGACGCCGGAAAGACGTCGCCCATGCGCGTATCGCTCAGAAGAAGCCGAGCTTCTTCGGGCTGTAAGACACCAGCATGTTCTTGGTTTGCTGGTAGTGATCGAGCATCATCTTGTGCGTTTCGCGCCCAATGCCGGACTGCTTGTAGCCGCCGAAGGCCGCATGGGCGGGATAGGCATGATAGCAGTTGGTCCACACACGACCCGCATGAATGGCGCGGCCGAATCGGTAAGCGCGCGTGCCGTCGCGGGTCCAGATGCCGGCGCCAAGACCGTACAGCGTGTCATTGGCGATCGACAGTGCTTCCTCGTCATCCTTGAAGGTCGTGACCGACACCACCGGCCCGAAGATTTCCTCCTGGAACACGCGCATCTTGTTGTGACCTTTGAAGACCGTCGGCTTGACGTAATAACCGCCGGCCAGATCGCCTTCGAGATTGGCGCGCTCGCCACCCGTCAGCACTTCCGCCCCTTCCTGGCGGCCGATGTCGAAATAGCCGAGGATCTTGTCGAGCTGCTCTTGGGAGGCCTGCGCGCCAAGCATGGTGGCGGGATCGAGCGGGTCGCCCTGCACGATGGCATCGACGCGCTTCAGGGCCTTTTCGATGAACTTGTCGTAGATCTTCTCATGCACGAGCGCGCGGCTCGGGCAGGTGCAGACCTCGCCCTGGTTCAGCGCAAACATCACAAAGCCTTCGATCGCCTTGTCGAGGAAGTCGTCGTCATCGGCTGCGGTGTCTTCAAAGAAGATGTTGGGCGACTTGCCGCCGAGTTCCAGCGTCACCGGAATGAGGTTCTGGCTGGCATATTGCATGATCAGCCGGCCGGTCGAGGTTTCGCCGGTAAAGGCAATTTTGGCGATACGGTTCGACGACGCTAGCGGCTTGCCGGCCTCAAGGCCGAAACCGTTGACGATGTTGAGCACGCCGGCCGGCAGAAGATCGCCGATCAGGTCGGCCCAAAGCATGATGGTCGCCGGCGTTTGTTCGGCCGGCTTCAGCACCACGCAGTTGCCGGCGGCAAGGGCGGGCGCCAGCTTCCAGCAGGCCATCAGCAGCGGGAAGTTCCAGGGAATGATCTGGCCGACAACGCCGAGCGGCTCATGGAAGTGGTAGGCAACCGTGTCGTGGTCGATCTCGGAAATGCCGCCTTCCTGCGACCTTAGTACGCCGGCAAAGTAACGGAAATGATCGATCGCCAGCGGCACGTCGGCGGCCGTCGTTTCACGGATCGGCTTGCCGTTGTCCCAGGTCTCGGCCAGCGCCAGCAGGTCGAGATTTTCTTCCATACGGTCGGCGATCTTGAGCAGCGCGCTGGCGCGTTCCTGCGGGCTGGTGCGGCCCCAGGCATCCTTTGCCTTGTGGGCGGCATCGAGCGCGGCTTCCACGTCGGCGGCTTCGGAGCGCGCGACTTCGCCGAGCGGACGGCCTGTCACCGGCGAGATGTTTTCGAAGTAACGACCGGATTTCGGCGCGACCCATT
>NZ_DAMBUH010000015.1:0-226 GCF_032053605.1 Tianweitania sp. | reverse complement strand
GAGCATCGTCGGCAAAGCTAAACCTGTCATCTCTCCCGATCCTCCAGCGGGATCAGGAGTGTCGCAGATCTGAGACAGGGTGCAGTGCGGAAAGCGATCTAGTGCGGCCGCTCGAGCCCGGTCTTGTTCAGCTTGCGATGCATGGTGGCGCGGCTGATGCCGAGCAGCTTGGCCGCAGCCGACACATTGCCGCCGGCGCGCGCCAAGGCACGCTGCAACACGCCGC
>NZ_DAMBUH010000014.1:21828-57345 GCF_032053605.1 Tianweitania sp. | reverse complement strand
GCTTCCGAGCTTATCGCCGCCATGTTGCAGCATGCCGACAGCACGATGCTCAACCGTAAGCTCGCCTCACTTGCGACGGCAAAGGCGATCCGCGCGGACTGGGCGCGGCAGGGTCTTTCGGTGGGCTTCACCAATGGCTGATTCGATATCATTCACCGCGGCCATGTCACGCTTCTCAACAAGGCCCGCAAGAAATGCGACCGCCTCATCGTCGCGCTCAACACGGATGCATCGGTCCGGCGTCTGAAAGGGCCAGCGCGACCCATCCAGCCGGACGGCGCCCGTGCCGAAGTCATCGCAGCACTGGAGGCCGTCGACATGGCCTTGCTGTTTGACGAGGACACGCCGATGGGACTGATCGAGGCGCTTCAGCCCGACGTCATCCTCAAGGGCTCTGATTATACGGTCGACACCGTCGTCGGCGGTGCTTTCGTCCAATCCTACGGCGGCCGCGTCGAACTGGTTGATCTGGTGGAAGGCTTCTCCACCACCCGTATCATTGAACGGTCGAAGCAACTGGCGGAGGTCAAAGGCTGATGCGCTCGGGCGAGTTGGGACGAAAGCTGGATCAGTCCGTCGGAACCGTCATCGCTCCGATGATCGGAGCGATGCGACGGAAACCGCTGATGCCTAGAAACCCGCGCCGTATCGTCGTGATCGAGCCCACTGCGATCGGCGACACATTGATCGGCTCTGGCTGCATCCTTGCTTTGACCAAGCGCTTTCCCCGAGCAACCGTCATCGTCGCACATGGGCCGAGCAATGCGGCCGCCGTTGAGATTCTGTTGGCGCCGGTCGACATGGCGCAAATCTCGTTCACCAACCCGCTGAAAGCTGCGGTGAAACTGCGCGCATTGGCACCGGACATCGTCGTCGACCTTTGCCCCTGGCCCTATGCTACTGCTTTGGCGGCGCGCATGACCGACGCCTGGACTGCCGGCTTCGTGCCACAAGGCAGCCGGCGAGGGTCCCTCTACGATCTAGCCGTGCCTCACCGCATCGATCGGCACGAAAGCCGCAACCTGTCGGCTATGGCGGACGCCCTGGGCGCTGGCCCCGTATCGGGCATGGCGATCAAGCGGCACCGCGCCTTGCTTGAAGCCGACCTCGATCCAAGAGGCCTCATCCTCTGCCACATCGCAGCCGGCGGCTCGCGGGCTGCCGCCAAGGCATGGCCGATGCATCATTGGCGAAACCTGATCCACGCCCTTGTCCAGCGCGGCTACCGCGTCGGCCTGACCGGGACGTCCAGGGACCAGCCTGTGGTGGATGACCTCATTCAGCGGGTTGCCCTGCCAAATGAGCGTGTCACCAATTTCTGCGGAAAACTGTCACTAAGCCTCCTTGCCGAACTGTTGGCGGAAGTCGACATGCTCATTTCGGTCGATACCGGCGTGCTTCACCTTTCCGCAGCGGTAAACGGGCGCTCGATCGGCCTGCACGGACCAACGCGTGCAGCACGCTGGGGGTCATCTAGCCCGCATGCGATCGGCCTCGACGCACCGCACCCATATGCCGGCTATATCAATTATGGATTCGAACAGCATCCATCCGCCATGCAGATCATGGCGACCCTCCGGCCGAGCCAAGTGCTGGCGGTCATGGACGATTTAGCGCCAAGTCTTCAGGCCAGTTGATGGCGGGCCCTTCGCGTCCGGCGCTGTTCTTGGATCGCGACGGCGTGGTGAATGTCGACTACGGCTATGTCTCGCGTTGGGAGCGTTTCCACTACATCCCAGGCGTTGAGGCGGTGATCCAGGCCGCCAACGATTTGGGATGGGCTGTCGTGATCGTGACAAACCAGTCCGGCATCGCGCGCGGCTATTTCTCGGAAGCAGACTTGGCCGCCTTGCATGAAACTCTGATGCAAGACCTTGCATCACGAGGAGCGCGGATCGACGCGATCTATGTCTGCCCCTATCTGCCCGGATGCGGATCCCCGCTCTATGACCGCGACAGCGAAGATCGCAAGCCGAAGCCCGGCATGCTGTTGCGTGCTGCTCGCGACCTCAACCTCGATTTCGCCCGCTCTCACATGATCGGCGATCAGGCTCGGGACATGCAGGCTGCCGCAGCGGCCGGGGTGACGGGCCATCTCTTTCCAGGCGGCAACCTCTGGGACTTCGCAGCTGCCGCTATCGCGGACTTCAGAAGTCGGGATTGTCCCGAAGCCAGAAGATATAATCCCGCGCGCCCTCTTCCAACGACCGGTAGTTCGGCGCAAGTTGCCCAGCAACGCCCCGACCCGTTTTCGCTTCGGTGAAATACTGGTAGCGCGCGCGCAGTTCGACCGGCATGTCCACGTATTGAATGTCAGGCTTTCGGCCCATCGCGGAAAAGGTCGCAACCGCGAGTTCGCGAAAGGTCCTCGCCTGCCCGGTTCCGACATTGAAGATGCCGGCAGTGCCGGGCTTCGCCAATACGTTCAGGATGAAGCGCACGCAGTCATCGACATGGATGAAGTCGCGCATCTGCCCGCCGTCGGCATAAGCAGGGTTGTCGGACTTGAACAGCGTAACCGTCTCGCCGCGCTCGATGGTCTGATAGATCTGGTGGATCACCGAGCGCATCGGGCCCTTGTGGCTTTCGCGAGGCCCGTACACGTTGAAGAATTTGAGCCCGGCCCAACTCGGCGGCATCGTTGCACCGCGATCGCGGTCGGCAAGGATGCGACGATCCACGAAATGTTTGCTCCAGCCATAGGCATTGAGCGGCTTCAAACGTTCCAGCTGGCCGAGATCCTGTGTGTCGTCAAAGCCGAGCGTGCCATCCCCATAGGTCGCCGCCGAGGAGGCATAGATGAAGGGTATGCCAACCCGTGCACACAACGCCCAAAGATCGAGCGAAGCGCGAATGTTCAGCCGCACGATCCTGTCGACATCCCGCTCGGTGGTGGCGGAGATCGCGCCCATATGCACGATCGCCGCGACCTCATCCTCATGGCTGGAAAGCCAGCGCGAAAGATCATCGATCGCAATGATATCGTGGAAGGTGTCTTCGCGCAGGTTCATCCAACGGTTATCGGCACCAAGATCGTCGCAGATCACGACCTGCCTGCCTTGAGCGGCCAGCGCCAGCGCCACATTGGAGCCGATGAAGCCGGCTCCGCCGGTCACCAGCACCAGCCCGGTGTGATCGGATACGGACCCGCCCATGCCACCCTCACCGCATCAAACCGCCGGAGCCACCCACCGGCTTCAAGCAATCATCCGTTGTTCCCAGCTATAAAGAAAGAGACTTTGTTCATCCCTGTGTCGCTCGCCAGCAAATGGACAGAACTTCAGGCCTTCGATACCGTCAGATGCAACAAACGTTGCTCGAAGTCGTACGCAATGCTTCATGACCTAGGGCCGCTTGACTCAAATGACGTCCATTGCTGGTTCTTCGAAATGGACGGTTTCGACGCCGACAGGCTGAGCGATCTGCTTGCGCCCGACGAGCACGAACGCGCCGCGCGCTTTGTGTTCGCGCTGGATCGTACGCGTTACCGGATCGGTCGCGGTCTGCTGCGCCTGTTGCTCGGGACCTATCTCGGACAGGCACCCGGCTCCCTGCGCTTTGACTATGGCCCGGCCGGCAAGCCCATGCTGGCGCCCCCCCTCCACTTCAACCTCGCCCATTCCCACGGTGCCGGTCTGATCGCGGTCACGCACGCAGGTCCAATCGGCGTCGATCTTGAGCGTGTCCGCGAGATCGCTGACATCGATGCCGTCATCGCCCACCACTTTGCAGAAGAGGAGCGCGCGGAATTCGCGGCCTTGCCACCGGATATGCGATTAAGGGGCTTTTATGCGGGATGGACGCGCAAGGAAGCGATCCTGAAGGTGACCGGCGACGGACTGGGAACGCGGTCTTTGCAGACTTTCGCCGTCCAACTGGCTCCGGAAGGACGAAACCCGCTTCTTCTGCGCTACGATGACCATCCGTCGCCTACTGCCTTGTGGACGATCGTCGACATATCGCCAAGTTCCGAACTCAGCGCTGCCGTTGCGCTCAGTGGCAATGACCTGCAGATCAGGGTGCGTGAACTCAGCGCAAATGTTGCGGACGCTTGGCTTTCAATCGCGATAAAATCGATTTGAGCCTCAGGCCAAGCCTGTGCGCGCGGACGTAAGTACGTTACGCCGTCACCCTAATGCCAAGCGGCTGCATGATCGTAGCCCGCTGTGAATCGATGATCCGGAGGGGTTCGCATGAAGAAGTCTTTAACCCAGTTTCTCGTTGAGCAGCAGCGGCGCGAGAATGCCATGCCGGCCCAGCTTCGCCTTTTGATCGAGGTTGTGGCCCGCGCCTGTAAGGTGATCGGCCATACCGTGAACAAGGGTGCGATCACCGGCTCGCTCGGGTCACTCGACCAAGTGAATGTGCAGGGCGAGGTGCAAAAGCGACTGGACGTCGTTTCCAACGACATTCTGCTCGACGCTAACGAGTGGGGCGGCAACCTGGCAGCCCTTGCTTCCGAAGAGATGGAAGCGATCCATCCGATCCCACATCGTTTCCCGAAAGGCGAATATCTGCTCGTTTATGATCCGATCGATGGATCAAGCAATATCGACGTGAATGGCGTCGTCGGCACGATTTTCTCCGTGCTCAAGGCGCCGGAAAGCGTCGCCGGGCGGGAAGCGGTTGAAGCCGACTTCCTCCAACCGGGCACGCAGCAGGTCGCGGCCGGCTACGCCATCTACGGTCCGCAGACGCTTCTGGTGCTGACGGTTGGCACCGGCGTTCATGCCTTCTCGCTCGATCGTGAGATGGGCTCATGGGTGCAGACCGCCGATCACATGACGATCCCGCGTGCCACGCGTGAATTCGCGATCAACATGGCCAACCACCGTCACTGGGAAGCGCCGGTGCGCCGCTACATCGACGAACTGGTTGCAGGCAAGGAAGGCGCGAGGGCGCAAGACTTCAACATGCGCTGGATGGCCTCGATGGTCGGTGACGTCCACCGCGTGCTGACCCGCGGCGGTGTCTTCATGTATCCGACCGACACGCGGCCCAATATGCAGAACGGCAAGCTTCGCCTGATGTATGAAGCCAACCCGATGGCTTTCCTCGTGGAACAAGCCGGCGGCATGGCGACGGACGGCAAGCGGCGCATCCTGGCAATTCAGCCCGACAGTCTGCATCAGCGTGTCGGCGTCGTGCTCGGCTCCGCGGACGAAGTGGCCCGCGTCGCGGATTACCTTTCCGGATCCGCGCAAGCATAAGCGTCGCACGCCCTGCATCAATGATCACGGCTCGTTGCTGAGCGAAGCTGAATTTCGGCTTCGTTCAGGCGCGAGCCTTGTATCAGCTTGCTCCAAACGAGAGGCATGGTTCTCAGATGGAAAACACTTCTGCCTTGCACAGCGTTCGATGGACCCTGGCAGACTTTCTGAGCACCTACCGCTTCTGGGCGCTGTTTGCCGCAGCCCTGTTTGTGGCGGTTGGCGGACAGAGCCTCACCACCTTCTTCCCGCTGATGCTGTCGGAAACCGGGAGCAGCTATCAGACAATCGGGCTGTTCTATTTCGGCTTGAATTTCGGCTGGGTAATCGGCGCCTTTCTCGCCTTTGTTGTTGGCGGACGGCATCCCTGGTGGGCTTTGATCAGCCCGCTCACCCTTTGCACCCTCACTGCAATTGCCTTCTCGGCGATCTTTTATCTTGGCGGCACGCTTGCGCTTCTATTTCCGTTCGGCTTGCTCCTCGGAACGGTTCAGGCGGTCTTCCCTATAACCATCGCGGTCACGTTGAACGGCGGACGGCCGACGAGACTCGACTTCGCCGGCGCCCTCGCCGTCCTGTCGACAACCCTCCTGGCCTCAAACTTTGCGGCCTTCGGATCATCCTTGCTTTATGGGCGCTTTCAAAGCGGCCTACCTATCCTGCTGGCGTTTGTCGCCTACCTTGTCCTTGCAGTCATCGTGCTCATGGCCGCGCCGAACTTTTCCTTTGTTGATCAACCGCGCCCACGCCACGTACCGCTTGAACCTCGCCGGCGCTCGCCTTGGAAGGTCGCGCTGCTCCTGCTTACGCCGCCCGTCTTGCTCGGCGCGATGATCCTGGCGAACTATATCCTAGAGGACCGTGGCTACGAGCTTTTCGCGTCTCCCGCCTTCCTCATCGGCTACTACCTGATCTTGGCTCTGGTCGTCGCCGCCTTCATCTATTTCCTTTACTGGATGTACCGCATCCATGGCGAACTCGCCGGTGCGGAGCCGTCGCAGCGTTTGTTGACGCCGCTGGGCGCCTTGCTGATCGCACTTCTGGCACCGCTCGCCGTGCCGATCCTGATCATAACGCTGGGCGATATCCTCAACGATCGCGCGCGCGAAAGAGGACAAGCAAAGGCCGTATCAATCCCCTGGTTGGCCATCTGGACCTTCCTTCTGCCCCCCGTCGCCTTGGCTCTCATCCAGAATGCGGCAAACAAGAGTTACGAGTTGGATGGGACTAGTATGGTCAGCGCATCATGAGCTTTTGCTCACTAAGCATAGCGGTTTGGCAAACCTAGAGGATCACTTTTTCGATTTTCTGCTTGCTCTCTGAATAATTGCCCGACATAGATGGCCCGAACCGCTGGTGCTCCAGCCGGCGTGGTGGAGGAAACATCATGATTTCAGGAACGCTGAAGGGCTTGGCTCTATCTGCGGCGATCGGCTTGGCAACGCTGACCGGTGCCGCTCACGCACAGGACGTCGCCGGCAAGAAGATCGGCATCGCTGCCCGCGAAATTACCAACGACTACAACCGCGACATCATCGCCGGCGCCGAAAAGGCGCTGAAGGCGGCTGGCGCGGAAGTCGTGGTGACCGATGGCGGCGCAGATCCGCGCAAGCACAACGAGAATATCGAAAGCCTGATCAATTCCGGTGTTGCCGGCATCGTGGTCCAGCTCGGAGACGCACAACAGCTGGCACCGGTCGTGGCGAAGGCAAATGCGGCTGGCATCCCTGTCGTCACCACCTCCATCGGTTCCAAGACGGAAGGCGTGCTGGCCGATGTCGGCGGTGACGATGCCTTGATGTCGGCCATCGTCAGCCGGGCGCTTTTGTCCAGCATCGACTACAAGGGCGACGTCTACGTATTCTGGGTGCCGGGCGCGCCGATCCTTGAGACGCGCAAGCGCATCCTGCAGGCGATGGTGGCGGATTATCCGCAGGTCAAGCTGCATGAAGTGCCGACCGAGCATAGCGCCGCGCGTGTTCAGGCGCAGATGGAAGACATCCTGACTGCCAACCCCGAGCCCGGCAGCGTTGCCGCCGTTTGGGGTGCTTACGATCTGCTCGTCTCCGGTGCCGTAGAAGCCGTGCGCCGAAATGATCGCAACGAGATCAAGATCGCTTCGATCGACGGCGATCGTGTCGGCTTCCAGATGCTGCTCGACGAGGAAAGCCCCTTTGTCGCCACCGTCGTTCAGGACGTGCCGCGCATCGGTTCGCTTGCGGCCGAAGTCTTGCTGAAGGGCATCGCCGGCGAGAAGGAGTTTGCAAGCACGCTGTTCACCGATGCTTGGCTCGCGACCCATGCCAATGGCGTTGCTTCCGCCGAAAAGCGCTGGGGCGCCGGCATCTGGGACGAGATGTCCATCCCACGTGAGGATGTCGAGGAGCGTTGGGAGCAGAACGGCGAGCTGATCGTCGTCCATCCCATCCTGCCTTAATCACCTTCGAAGGTGGCGGCGAACAAACGCCACCTTCTCCCGCATAACTTCCCGAGGTTCTGTCCTATGACAAGCACCATCGATGTCGCGCGCGCGCCAGAGGCGGCGGCGACCCCCGTCCTCGAATGCCGTGGCATTGGCAAGGAATTTCCCGGCGTCGTTGCCCTGAGCGATGTTTCGCTCGAGATCCGCGCCGGTGAGATCCATGCGTTCCTGGGCCAGAACGGCGCGGGCAAGTCGACGCTCGTCAAGGTGCTGACCGGCGTTTATCGCGCCACGCGCGGCGAAATCCTGGTTGATGGCAAGAGCGTGCAGCTACGCGATCCGCGCGACGCGGAAGCCAACGGTATCGCGATCGTGCATCAGGACCAGCCGCTGGTTGCACAGCTCGACGTCACGCGAAACGTGTTTCTGGGACAGGAACTTACGCTCGGCGGCAGCGTGCTGGATCTTAGCGCGATGCGCAAGCAGACCAGCGATGCGCTGCAACAGGTGGGTGCCTCCTTCGACGCTGACACGCTGGTTGGCGAATTAAGCGTGGCACAGCGCGAACAGGCCGCCATTGCAGCTGCGCTCGTTCGCAAGCCGCGCATCCTCATCCTGGATGAGCCCACGGCGTCCTTGAGCGATAGCGAGGCCGAGCTTCTGTTCGGCATCGTTCGCGCGCTGCGCGATAACGGTGTCACGATCATCTATATCTCGCACTATCTCGACGAAGTGCTTGATCTGGTTGATCGCGTCACGGTTCTGCGTGACGGCAAGCTGGTCGCCACGCTGCCAGTCGCCGAAACATCCCGCGCGGGCATCGTCCAGATGATGGTTGGCCGCGACATCGAACAGCTCTACCCAAAAGAGCAGGTCACGATCGGCGAACCACTGCTGCAGGTTCGCGGTCTGGCGCAAGGCCATATGCTGCGCGGCGTTGATCTCGATGTCAGGCGTGGCGAGATTTTCGGCATTGCGGGCCTGATGGGCGCCGGGCGAAGCGAGCTTGCTTTGTCCCTGATCGGTGCCCTGCCCCGTTCAGCCGGTACGGTGACGATTGCCGGCAAGCCGTCCAATCCTCGCACGCCCCGCAGCGCCAAGAAGCAGGGCTTCGCGCTCATCCCCGAAGACCGGCGCCATGAAGGTTTGGTGACCGACATGACGGTGCGTGAAAACCTCACGCTGCCGGAACTCACGCGTTATTCCCGCGCCGGCATCGTGCGCGGCGGGCAAGAGCGGGCTGCGGCCAAGTCTCTGGTCCAGCGGCTACGCATCCAGCCGCCCCATCTCAATCAGGCCACCCGCAACCTTTCCGGCGGCAACCAGCAGAAGATCGTCATCGGCCGCTGGCTCCTGGGTGATGCCGAAGTCTTCCTGTTCGACGAACCGACTACGGGTGTCGACGTCGGCTCCAAGGTCGAGATCTACCGGCAGATGGTGGAATTGGCGCGCCGCGGTGCTGCCGTCATCTTCATTTCGTCTGACTTCGAAGAGATCGCCGGCATGAGCGACCGCATCGCCGTCATGCACAAGGGTCGCATCAACAAGCTGTTCGAGCCCGGCGAGGCTACGGCGGAATCGCTGTTGTATTGGGCGTCCGGCTCGGCGGATGAGGCAAAGCCGGCATCTGCCACCTCCTCCAGCGAGACTGTCGCCGATGAGGCGACCAGCCAGATGCCCACGGCAGACGCCGTCGCATCGCCCGCGCAGGTCGCAACGCCGCCAAGCGTCTGGGCGCGTTGGGGCACGATCGGCGGCATGGTGGTTGTGCTGGCCCTGATCGCGGTGCTCGCGCCACAGTTTCTGGCCCTCAACAACATTTTCGACGTGTTGAAACAGGGCAGCGTGCTGGCCTTCATTGCGCTTGGTCTCACCGTCGTGCTGATTGCCGGTGGGTTCGACATGTCGGCAGGCGCCGTCAGCCAGTTCGCGACCAATCTTGCCGCCGGCACATTGATTGCGGGAGCAGGATCGGCGGCCGCCCTTGGGCTCGGCGCCTTGACCGGCCTGGTCGCAGGCGCCGTCAACGCTGCCCTCGTGCTGATCTTCGGCATGCCCGCCTTCGTCGCCACACTCGGGGTCATGTTTGTCGCGATGGGCGCAACGCTGCTTTACAATGGCGGACAGGCTCTCACCCTCGCCAACCAGCCCGCCTTCTTCTTCATCGGTCAGGGCTATGTCGGCCCCGTACCCTTCGTGCTGCTCCTGCTTCTTGCCACGACTGCAATCCTGCATTTTGTGCTGAAGCGCACCCGGCTTGGCCTGCGCATGTATGCGGTCGGCCAAAACCTCGTCGCGGCTGAGCTGCGCGGCATCGGTCGCGCCCGCTATGCCACCGCATCCTTCATGCTGGGCGGTCTGGTGCTAGGTCTGGCAGGCGTGATCCTCGCCTCATACTCCTATGGCGCGTCTGCGCTGGCCACCGGCATCGACTTCCTGATCAGCGCCCTGGCCGCCGCCTTCCTCGGCAGCACGTTGAACAAGGCGGGCGAACTCAACGTCGTCGGAACGCTGATCGCAGCCCTGTTCCTCGCTTCTCTGTCCAACGGCCTCATCCTCATCGGGATTTCGAGCCAGGCCCTGCCCGGGATCCAGGGTCTCGTTCTCATCCTCTCCATCGCACTTGGCGTGATCCACAAGCGTGGCATCGGCCAGGTCTTGATCTTCTGAGGAGCATCGCGATGTCTGTTTCATCAAACCTGCCGAAGTCCTCGACCGCCTCGATCTCGGTGCTTGGTCTGTTGCGCGATTACGGCGCGATCCTCGGCATGATCTTCGTGCTCGGCATCTTCTGGTATCTGAAGCCCGCCTTTCTTTCGGCTGCCAATATCGAGAACGTCTTTCGTCAAAGCGGCATCGTGATGATCATGGCTCTCGGCCTGACGATCGTCATGAAGATGCGCGGCGTCGATTTGTCCATCGCACAGACGGCGGATGCGGCCGGTCTCATTGCAGCCATGCTGATCATAGCCAAATATCCGATCTGGATGGCTTTCGCGCTTCCGCTTCTGTTCGGCCTGGTGGTCGGCCTCGTGAATGCGGTGTTGATGGCCTATGTCGGCATCCCCGCCATCATCGGCACGCTGGGCATGATGTTCATCATTCGCTCGGGCGAGTTGATGGCAACCAACGGTGCCGAGCCGCAGATCCTGTTCACTCTGCCGCGTTCCGTCACTCGCGACTTCCTGTGGTTGGGGCAAAAGGATCTGGGACCGGTCGCGGCGCTGATCGTGCTGGCTCTCGTCGTCTTCCTCGTCGTCTTCGTGGTCATGCGCTTCACGCCGTTTGCGCGCTACGCCAAGGCTGTGGGCAGCAATGTCCGCGCCGCGTTCCTTGCCGGCATCGACATCCGCCTGACATTCGGCTTGGGCTTCGTGATCGCCGGTGTTCTGGCGGCGCTTGCCGGCGTTGCGCTTGTGTCGCGCACCGGCATCGCCATGCCGCGCGGTGCCGAGCCCTTCCTACTCGACGCCTTTGCCGCCGCCTATCTCGGAACACTCGCATCACGCCAGGGCGAGATGAGCATTCCCGGCACGCTGATGGGGGCACTGTTCATCGGCTTCCTCAGCAACGGCTTAACGCTGCTGGGCCTCGGCGCCCCTTATCGCTACGCGCTGAATGGCGGGTTCATCCTGCTGGCGATGGCGATCGGCGCCCTGAAGCGCAAGCACTAGAACGCAAGATCTCAACGGAGGACTTCCCATGACGCTGATCATCGATGCCCATAATCACCTTGGCATTCGCCATGGCGCGCGGCAGACCGGAGCGGACCTCGTCGCCAAGATTGACGCGGTCGGCGTCGACAAGGCCGTCATGTTCCCCTTTGTTGAAGGCAACTTCACCAACGATCCGATCAAGGAAGCCTATGACGAGTTTCCGGATCGCTTAATCCCCTATTGCGCGGTCAATCCCTGGCAGCCCGATGCCGCCGAAGAAGTTCGGCGCTGCATCCGCGACTGGGGCTTCAAGGGCTTGAAGCTGCATCCGACCATCAACGGCTATCATCTTTCAGATTCCGGTCTGGTCGACCCGCTGTTCAAGATCGCGGATGAGTACGGCATCCCGGTCATCGTGCATGGCGCGAGCGACCTGCTCAACAGCCCGCCCGAATTCCGTATCATGGCCAAGCGCTTCCCGGATGTGACGCTGCTGATGGCGCATATGGGCTTCTTCTGGTCGGTCGAGCAGGCCATCGAATACGCTCAGGAATGCCCGAACCTCTACCTCGAAACCTCGCGCGCGCCGATCTTCGAGATTCAGACGGCGGTCAAGGCACTGGGACCCGAGAAGGTCATCTGGGGCACGGACTCCCCCTTCGTGGACTATGAATTCGAATTCAAGAAAATGGAACGCGCCACCGATGATCCGGAGGGTTATCGCGCCATCGTCGGCGGCAACATCGCCAAGATCCTAAAGCTCTAAGCAGCCAACAGCGTTAAGACGATCATGGCAGTTACCGAGAGAAGCGAAGCCGATCGACGGCTCGACCAGGCTGCACGCGCGGCCTGGCTCTATTACGTCAAAGGCAAGCGACAGGACGATATCGCCGGGGATCTCGGCATTTCCCGCCAGATCGTCCAGCGCCTGATCGCGCTGGCGCTCAGCGAAAACCTGATCAGCTTCCAGGTCCGGCACCCACTTGCCGAGTGCATCGCCCTGGCGGACCAGCTCAAAGAGCGCTTCGACCTTCAGTTCTGCGAAGTGTCCTTGAGCGAGGCCGGCAGCACGGAAGACATTCCGTCTGCGGCAACCGTAGCCGCGCTTTATCTCGACAACCTGCTGACCCAGAAATCGCCCTTCACCATCGCCGTCGGCAATGGCACCGCGATGCGGGAAACCGTGCTGCGCGTCGGTTCCATGGACCGGCCACAGCATCGCTGCGTGTCGCTCATGGGCAACCTCACTCCGACCGGACGGGCATCGCGTCACGATGTGGTGACAAAGCTGGCGGAACGAATCGGTGCGCAAAGCTACCCGCTGCCGATGCCTCTGGTGACGGCGACGACTTCCGACCGCGAGATCCTTCAGGCTCAGCTCGGCTATAAGACGCTGAGAACTCTGGTCGATGAGGCCAATTTGCTGGTGATGGGCAGCGGCAATGTTGGCTGGCAGGCTGGCGTTCATCTCGATGGTTTCATCAGCGACCGCGAACTTGCGGAAGCCATGGATGCGGGCGCCGTCGGCGAAATCCTCGGCGGGGTGATCGACAAGGAAGGCTGGTTCATCGAGACCGGCTACTTCGATCGGCTGACCTCGTTGCTCCGCTCACCCGACAGCAAGCAGACGACGCTGCTCGTCAGCTCGGGCGAAATTCGCGTTCCAGCCATCCGCGCCGCCCTCACCGGCAAGCTCGCCAACGCTTTCATTACCGATGAAAATACGGCCCGCGCGGTGCTGCAAATCCGGTAAGTCGCAGCACAAAACCGGGTTGTGGCGACGCAAAAGCGGGATGTTTCGGGCGGAGCCATCCGCTTTTTCGGATCATTTCCCCGGTTATTGCCCCCTTTTCCGCAGCCTTATGCCGGCTTTGTTCGGCTCAAACCCGATCAAATTCCCGCGTCAGTTTTTCACTGGCCTCGATCGCCGAAGCGAAGCGGCTGATGGCGTAGGGAGCAAGATCGACGGGCGGAGTATCGCCGCAGATCAGATGCGCCAGGCATTCTCCGACCGCCGGCGCGATCTGGAACCCACCGCCGCTGCCGCCGAAGGCGTGGAAGAGGCCGGGGGTAGTCTGGCTTGCGCCGATGATCGGCAGCATGTCCGGCAAATAGCCTTCCACACCGGACCAAACGCGCATCACCTCAGCATGGCGGAGCGCCGGGATGTGCGTGGCGACGGCGCGCATGCCGTTGAGGGTCTTGTGCGGGGGAACGAAGGTATGGCGGCCGTCGGCGTTGGCTAGCGTTCGCGGATAGCCAGCAAAAATGAAGTTGCCGCGCGTCGTCTGGCGCAGGATCATGTCGCCTTCGATGGCATAGACCGAAGGCTGGAGGACATAGGGAAGCGGTTCCGTGACGAACTGCGGCGGGCCGGCGGAGAAGAGCGGGACGTCTTCGCCGAACTGCTTGGCCAGCTGACCAGCCCATCCGCCGGCGGCATTGACGAGGACCGGTGCGGTTAAAGGCTCGAAGCCGGTTCCCGAGACGGTGAAGAGACCGTCCTTGTGATCGACCTGCGTCACGTCGCAGTTCTGCAGCAAAGCCCCGCCCGCCCCGATCATGGCGCGCGCGACGACAGGCGTTGCGGTGCGGGGATTGGCGACGGCGCAGCGCGGCGAGAAGGACGCGATCAGAGCGGAGGGTGCGAGCCAGGGAAGGTTGCGGCGCAGGGCTTCGCTCTCCCACAGCGCAATCTCCAAACCGCACTTGCGCGAGTTTTCGGCATAGCCAAGCAAGCGCTCACGACCAGCGTCGGTGTGGGCGAAATAGACCATTCCGTTACGGTCGTATTCGCAGCCTTCGCCGGTCAGCTCTTCAAACGTCTCCCAGTGATGCTGGGCCGCAAGCGAAAGCGGATATTGGCTCAGGGATCGACCTTGCAGTCGGAGACCACCGAAATTGGCACCGCTCGATTGCGCGCCGACATAGCCGCGTTCCAGCACCGCGACGCGCTGGCCTGAGCGAGCAAGGAACAGGCCGGCGAAGCAACCGAACAAGCCACCGCCGATGATGATGGCGTCGAACGAAGACGAGCGCGTCAAAGACCGTCCTCTTTCATTGCCGCTTCGATGGGGATCGGACGTACCGGCGCCTGAGCACGCAAACGGCCAACGGTTTCCACCGGCACGCCGCTGGTCACCGCGGTCAGTTCCTGCAGGGTTTGGCCGCAGAAGCGGCCTTGGCAGCGCCCCATTCCGCAGCGTGTGACCGCTTTCACGCGGTTGACCTCGACCGGTCCGGCTTGCTTGCGAACGGCTTCGCGGATCGCACCGGCGTGGACACGCTCGCAACGGCACACGATTGTCTCGTCAGGCAGATCGGCAGCAAGGTGGCTCGGCCAACGGAAGGCAGAGGCCATTCGCTGCTGAAAGAGACGAAGTTTCGCAACGCTCCGACGCAGCTTGGTTACGTCTGCAGGCACGGTCATGCCTCTCGCTGAAAGCATAGAATAAGCGGCCAAGCGCCCGCTTTCTGCCGCAGCGATCCGCCCGCCGGTCATCGCGCTATCGCCGGCGAGCCAGAGGCGATCACCGGCGCGTCCGTCTTCGTCTGTTTCGGGAAACCAGTTGCGTAAGATCGGGTCGAACTTAAGCTTTGCGCCAGCGAGTTCAGCCAGTTGCGTTTCCGGACGGAGGCCATGGCCCAGCGCTACGGCATCGCAGCTCAACGCCTCAACACGTCCGTCAGCATGGCGGATCTCGATGGCTTCGACCCTATTCGTTCCGTTTACACGAAGAAGCTCTGCACCTTCGATGCGCCGTACTCCTTTGCGTCTCAGTTCGGCAAGGAGGAGCAGGCCTTCTGCAAATGTGGTCGGTGCTGACAGCGCCATGCCGATGGCAGCGCGGCGTTTGTCTGCCGGCTTCGACGTGTCGACCACGGTGAGATCGGCCAGCCCCATGCGGGCATATTGAACTGCGGCGAGGTAGAGCAGCGGCGACGAGCCGGCCATGACCACGCGCTGGCCGATGAAGGCTGAATGCTGCTTGAGCGCGACCTGCGCTCCACCCAAGGTGAAAACACCCGGCAAAGTCCAGCCAGGCAGGGCCATCAGCCGGTCGGTCGCACCGACAGCGACCAGCAACTGATCGAACCGAATGCTATCATGCCGACCATCCTGCACCACCTCCAGGCAATCCTCGAAGATGCCCCAGGCCAATGTGCCAGGCCGCCAGTCGCAGCGGGTAAGAAGGCGATCTTCGAGGGCTTCGCGTGTCGCGGTCTTGTTTGCGTAAGCTCGTCCCAAGAACTGCTCCGCAAACGGCATCATGGCCGGCGACAGTCGGCGGGTGCCCTGCCCGCCCGGTCGCCGCGCTTCCTCAAGCAAGATCGGGCGCAGTCCCGCTTCCACCAAGGTTGCGGCACAGGCAAGTCCTGCTGGACCAGCGCCGACGATCACCGGCGGAAGCTGCGGCAAGCTCATGACGCAAAGGTCTCGAAAGGCGCACTCGCACGCAGATCGAGACCAGCCCGCGCTTCGGTCATGCAAGCGCGAAGCCGCTGTCCGGTGGATGTCCAGACCGTGCATTCCTGGCAAACGCCCATCAAGCAGAAGCCGGCACGCGGCGTGCCATCAAATTCTGAGCGACCTGTCAGAACTCCGGCAGTGAGCAGTGCCGTGACGAGGCTTTCGCCCGCACAGGCGGGAATGTCTCGCCCTTCAAAGCGGATCGTGATGTCCGGCCGCCTTTCCACAGCGGGCCGAAACAAGGTCGGGCCATCCAGCATGTTATTGCAATCCGATAACTCGTATTGCATCATGGGAGCGTCAAAGCGGTTCGCTGTCAACAAGCAAATGATCCGCAGGACGGCCTATCCTGTCAGCCGAAAGAAATGCTCCGTGCCGCCGCGACCACCAGCTTGGGGAAAGTCGCCAGAACTTCCTCCCTGCTGAAGCGGGCCAATGGCACCGCTATGCTGACCGCCGCAACCACCGCGCCGTTGGAGCCGAGAATTGGCGCGGCGACTGAAGCGTCCCCGTGGTAAATTTCTTCAAAGGCCACGGCATGACCGTCCAGCTTGGCTTTGGAAACGAGGTCAAGGATGTCATCGGCGCTCTTGGGGGTCGATGACGTATAGGCTTGTAGCTCCGAGGCTTCCACGATCGAGCGCACTTCCGCTTCGGGCAGACACGATAGGATCGCGCGACCCGGCGAGGTGCAATAGGCCGGCAAACGCGAACCGGTGATGACGTCCGTGCTGAGCATCTGCCGGCTGAGATAGCGCGTGACGAAGACGATCTCCGTGCCGTCGAGGATCGTCAGGCTGATTGCCTCCTGCGTTTCCTTGCTGAGATGCTGCAGCACAGGCATCGCTCGGTCCACCAGGCGTGAACCGCGCGTGTAATGATAGGCAAGATCAAGGGTCTTGATGGTCAGCTCGAACTGACGTGTTACCGGATCGCGCTTGAGATAGCCGAGTTGTGTCAGCGTGTGGGTGAAGCGTTGCGCAGCACTGACATCCATGTCCGTGAGCTGGGCGATCTGCGATAGAGTCAGCGATCCATGCCCTTTATCGAAGACGGTCAACACCCGAAACGCTTTCGCAACGGACTGGACCATCAAAGGATCTTCGCGCCGCGCCGTGGCCGGTTTGTCCTGCATTCTTGTTCCTGACCTTTCGAGTACCCGTCTTTTGCAGCTTAGCCGGGCAGCGCTTGATTTCGATACTTCCGGTCAACTTGCAACAACTGCCACGCCCGGAAAGACATTGATCTACAGCGCGATAGATCGGCTCGATCGATCCGTCCAGCAGCTTTCAACCTAAGTTTTTTAACAACCCCGCTTGACCGATCCGTTTTCTCAGTTGCATCATGCAATAACAGCTATTGCATTGCAATAAGGAGGAAGCGTGTCCCAGGAATTCGTGTTGGCTGAAACCATTGGTCAAGTTCGTCGCCTGACCTTGAACCGGCCAGAAAAGCTTAACGCCTGGAACACGCCGATGCGTGATCAGCTGATTGCCGCACTGCAGGCTGCCGAAGCGGACGATCAGGTGCGTGCGATCGTTCTGACCGGCGCAGGTGACCGCGCTTTCGGTGCCGGCCAAGATCTTTCGGAAAGTAAGAGCTTCGATGCCGATCGCGCGGAAAGCTGGATGGGAGAGTGGAAGACGCTCTACAACCTGTTCCGTTTGGGATCGAAGCCGATCGTCGCCGCTCTGAACGGCGTGGCGGCAGGCTCTGCCTTCCAGGTGGCGCTGTTGTGTGACCTGCGCGTTGCGCATGCCGGCGTGAAGATGGGACAGCCCGAGATCAATTCTGGCATCGCCACGGTGACCGGCAGCTGGATCATGCGCGAAATCCTCGGCTTGGCACGGACGATCGACCTGACGTTGACCGGGCGCATGCTGGATGCGCAGGAAGCTTTCGGCTTTGGGTTGATCTCGCGCCTTGTCGAAGAAGACCAGGTTCAATCCGCCGCGCTGGAACTGGCTGAGTTTCTGGCGGGCAAGCCGCCGGTCGCGATGCGCCTCAACCGTCAGCGTTTCGCCGAACTGACACAGGAAGGTTTCGACGACGCCATGACTTCCGGCGTGCGCATCCAGCGCGAGGCTTATGCCTCCGGTGAGCCTTCGGCGATGATGGAGAAGTTCCTGGCAAGCCGCGCCGCACGCAAGGCTTGACGAGACTGCATTCCAGGCAATGGACGCGCCTGGAATGCCACTACCGACGCCGGCAAACGGTGCGGCTCAACAACCAGAGGAGAACAGAAATGACCAAGTCGCTTCTTCCAGTTCTAACGCGCCGAACCCTCCTGGCTTCAGGAGCAGCAGCGCTTGCTACACCCATGCTGATGCGCCGCGCTCATGCCGAGCAATCGCTGGTTGTCGCCGATCCGGGCGGTCCCTTCACCGAAGGCTACCGCAAGGCGTTCTACGAGCCTTTCACCGCGGCAACAGGCATCGCCATCAACAGCGTGGCGCGCGATGCCGAGCCGACGGCACAGTTCAAGTCGATCGTGGATACCAAATCCTACATCTGGGACGTATGCACGATCACGCTTTCCGCGCGGCTGATCCTTGAAGAACAGGGTTTGCTTGAGCCGCTCAATCTAGATGCGACCAAAGTATCCGACGTGATGCCGGAAGCCGTTCACCCGAACATGCTGGGCACCGACGTTTATTCCACCGTACTCGCCTACAACACCGACACCATCACCGAAGCGCCCGAAGGCTGGGCCGCGTTCTGGGATTTCGACAAGTTCCCCGGTCGCCGTTCCCTGCGCAAAAACCCGATCGACACGCTGGAAATCGCCTTGATGGCTGACGGTGTGGCGCCGAAGGATCTTTATCCGCTGGATGTCGATCGTGCCTTCCGCAAGCTCGACGAGATCAAGGATAAGATCGACGTTTGGTGGACCGGCGGCGCACAGTCCACGCAGCTGCTGGAAAGCGGCGAAGTGGACATGATCGCCGGCTGGAACGCGCGTTTCCAGGCAGCCATCGACGGCGGTGCTCCCGCAAAGATCGTATGGAACGGCGGCCTATATTCCATTGAAGGCTGGGGCGTGCCGAAGGGCAATCCGAAGGCTGATCTGGCCCGTCAGTTCGTCGCCTTCTGCGCTCAGGCCGAGATGCAGGCGAAGTTCACCGACGACCTGGCCTACGGCCCGACCAATCTAAAGGCTTACGATCACATCGAAGCCGACCGCGCGGCGATCCTGCCGACCTCCCCGAAGAACCTGGAACTGATGTCGCTGGCATCCGAGCCGTTCTGGAAGGCCAATCGTGCCGCGTTGACGGAACGCTTCAACGGCTGGCTGCTCGACTAGGCTGTTCCATTTCGGGGAGCGGTGCGTGCTGCTCCCCTGACCACCTCTTTCGGCCAAAGACGCTTGCCCGGCATAACTTCGGGGCAGCGTTGATCGGCATTATTTTCCAGGAGCCCCAATGGCAGCGGCATCTCAGCAGGGCGCGCTTGTGCTCGAAGGTTTGTCGAAGCGCTATGGCACGTTCACAGCGCTCGAACCCACCAGCCTGACCATCGAAGACGGCGAGTTCCTCACGCTGCTGGGACCATCGGGTTCCGGCAAGACTACCTTGCTGCAGATGATCTCGGGTTTGACCGATCCGAGCGAAGGGCGCCTGATCTTCAACGGTGAGGACTGGACGCACAGGCCCGTCAACGCGCGCGGCATGGGGTTGGTGTTCCAGCATTATGCGTTGTTCCCGCACATGACGGTTGCCGAAAACGTCGCCTTCCCGCTGGAAATGCGCAAGCTGCCTTCGGCCGAGATGAAGACGCGCGTCGAAGAAACGTTGCGCAAGGTTCAGCTCGACCAGTTCGCGCACCGCTTCCCCAAGGAGTTGTCCGGCGGCCAGCAGCAGCGTGTCGCCTTGGCGCGTTGTCTTGTGTTCCGTCCCAAGGTGATCCTGATGGATGAGCCGCTGGGTGCGCTCGACAAGGCGCTGCGCGAGCATATGCAGCTCGAAATTCGCCGGCTGCACAAGGAATATGGCACCACGATCATCTACGTGACCCATGACCAGGAAGAAGCGCTGGTAATGTCCGACCGCATCTGCGTCATGAACCATGCGCGGGTGGAACAGATCGGTGCGCCGAGCCAGATCTACGGCAATCCGGAAACGCTCTTCGCCGCGACCTTTATCGGCCATTCCAATGTGCTGAGCGGTGAGAAGGTGTCGCGCGACGGTGATGTCGCGACCATCCGCATGCCGTTTGGCACGTTCAGCGGCAAACATACGGCGCGTGATCGTTCCACAACCAATGTGTCGCTGATCATCCGGCCGGAACAGATGCGGCTGGGTACGGCGCCGGGTAACGCCTTCGACGGCGTGTCGGGCAGGCTGACGGACTTGATCTATGTGGGGGCCGAGACGCGGCTTCTGCTGACGCTCGGCTCCGATACAAACCTGACCTTGCGCCATGATCCTGCGGCCGGCGAACTGCCGTCGATCGGCGACGAGGTGGCGGTTCATTGGCTGAAAACAGCAGCGAGAATCGTGACATGAGCGCGAGTGCTGTTGTTTCTGCGCCGCGGCGCTTTCAGTTCGGCCCGCTTTGGCTGGTGCTTCCGGCGCTGGCCTTGCTGGCGGTGTTCTTCATCTTCCCGCTGGCACGGCTTTTCGTGCTGGGCGTCCAGGATCCCGGCACGGGTGCGCTGACGGCTGAGCATTATACGCGCCTGATCGACACGCCCGTCTACTGGCGCATCCTCGGCATTACCTTCCGCATCGCATTCCTGACGGCGGCGTTCTGCCTGCTGCTCGGCTATCCCCTGGCATTGTGGCTGTCGAAGATGGACAGCCGTCGCCAATCGTTGATGACGCTGCTGGTTCTTCTGCCATTCTGGACATCCTATCTTGTCAAGACCTTCGCCTGGATGATCCTGCTCGGCAATCGCGGCGTCTTGAATTCACTGCTGACGGATACCGGTCTGCTCGAGCGGCCGATGCGGCTGATGTATAACGAGCTTGGCGTCATCATCGGCATGGTGCATGCGATGATGCCGTTGGCCGTGTTGACCATGTTGCCGGTCATGAACAGCATCGACAACCGGCTATCGCTTGCGGCCGGCACGATGGGTGCGAGCCGCTCGCAGCGGTTTTGGCTGATCTACTTCCCGCTGTCCGCGCCCGGTGTGGCGGCAGCCGGTTTGCTGACCTTCATCACCTCGCTCGGCTTCTTTATCGTGCCAGCCTTTCTCGGCGGGCGCGGCCAGACCATGCTGGCGCAGACCATCATCACGCAGGTGCAGGAGCTGGTGAACTGGTCGTTTGCCGCAGTTCTCGCCAGCCTGATGGTGGCGGCGACGCTGGTTGCGATCTGGATCTACAACAAGTTCTTCGGCCTTTCCGCACTGTCCGGTCAGGCACCAAAGGTTGATGGTACTCCGCGTGGTAGTGCGACGCTGCGCGCAGGCGGGCAACGCGTTCTGAAAGCCCTTGCCTGGCTGTCCAGCCCGTTCGACCGCTTCGCTTCGCAGGACCCTTCAGCCAAAGGTGGCTTCAGCATCTATGCCCTGATCGCGGTGATCTTCCTCGTCGCGCCGATCCTGGTCGTGTTTCCGCTGGCTTTCACCTCGGCGAGCTCGCTGCAGTTCCCGCCGCCGGGCTATTCGCTGCGTTGGTTTGAGCAATATTTCTCCTCGCCGGTGTGGCTTGCCGCAACGCTGCGCTCCTTCGGCGTCGCCTTCGCAACCGCCTTCTGTGCCACGGTGCTCGGCGGCCTTGCAGCACTGGCTTTGGCGCGCAGTCAGTCACGCTGGAACGGACCGATTTTCGCTTTGATGCTGGCGCCGATGGTGGTGCCCAGGATCGTCATTGCTGTGGGCCTCTTCTACCTCATGGCGCAGATCGGTCTGGTTGCGACGAATACCGGCCTTGTGATTGGCCACACGCTTCTCGCCATTCCCTACTGCTTCATCACGATCGGTGCGGTGTTGAAGAGCTATGACTGGCGGCTGAACCAGGCGGCGGAGACGCTGGGTGCCGGGCGTTTGACGATCCTGCGCCGCATCACCCTGCCGCTTCTGCGCGGTGGCGTGATCTCGGCTGCCTTGTTCGCCTTCGTCACCTCCTTCGATGAGCTGACGGTCGCGATCTTCATCTCGGGCGGCCTTAAGACGACGCTGCCGAAGCAGATGTGGGATGACATGTTCCTGCAGCTCAACCCGACCCTCGCGGCGGTGTCCGTGGTGGTGCTGCTCATCGTCACAGTGATCCTGCTCGCAACCCGCAAACTTCAGAAGTGAATGATGCCGGACAGTTCGTTCTGTCTGGCCCGATATCAAGGCATTCCAAACTCATGCAGCACATCCTAGGACTGGCGAACCGCCTTCAGGACCTGGCGCGCGCCACACCTGACCGCATCTATGCGGCAACCGCTTCGGGCCCTGTGACGTTCGGCGCGCTCGCGACGGCAGCCGATGCGATGGCTCAGCGCCTGCACGACCTCGGTATCAAGCGAGGCGACCGGGTGGTGGTCATGATGGCCAACAGCCTGGCATCGCTGTCGTTGATCCACGGCCTGATGCGCGGCGGCTTCGTCTGGGTGCCGGTCAACCCGGCCCTTGTCGGCGCGCCGCTCCAGCATGTGCTGCGCACCACCCAGCCCAGCCTCATCCTTTGCGATGCCGGCGTTGAGGGTGCTCTTGAAGGGATGCCCGAGGCCGCTTCGATCCGGGTCGAGATCATCTCCGATCGCGGTCTGCCGACGCAAGCCGAAAAGCCCTCTGCAGATGACTTCGCCGGACCGGACGATCTCGCCACCATCATGTTCACCTCGGGCACGACCGGCCCGGCAAAGGGTGTGATGGTGACCCACATGATGCTGGAGCTGGCTGCGGAAGCGGTGAGCCTGTGTGCCGATGTCGTTCCCGGCGACAACCTCTTCATGTGGGAACCGTTCTACCATATCGGCGGCGCGCAGGTTCTGCTGCTGCCTTTCGTGCGCAACGTTTCGCTGACGATCTCCGACCGATTCAGCGCATCGCGGTTCTGGCAGCAGGTTGCCGAAGCGGGCTGCACGCATATCCACCATCTCGGCGGCATTATCCAGATCCTGCTCAAACAGCCCGACAGCCCTTGGGAGCGCAACCACAAGGTTCGTGTTGCCTGGGGCGGCGGCTGCGCGCCGGAAGCCTGGCTTCCATTTGAGAAGCGTTTCGGAATCCAGATCCGTGAATGCTACGGCATGACCGAATGCTCCAGCCTGACCTCGTGGAATGCCGAAGGCGTGGTCGGTTCGGTCGGACGTGCGATGCCATGGTTCGACATTACGTTGAAGGATGAGACCGGCCGGACGTTGGGACCGGGCGAAGGCCGGGGAGAGATCGTCGTGCGCACGTCCCTGCCCGGTGCGATCACCCAGGGCTACTATGCCAATCCGCGAGCGACCGCGAAGGCACTGCAGGACGACGGCTTCCACACCGGCGATCTCGGCTCCTGGGACGAGAACGGCATGCTGTTCTTCCACGGTCGGATGACGGACTCGGTCCGTTGCAAGGGCGAAAATGTTTCGGCCTTTGAAGTCGAGAGCGTTGCCAACCGCCACCCGGACGTTGCCGAAGCCGCAATGGTCGGCGTGCCGGGAGAGATCGGCGAGCACGATATTCAGCTGTTCATCCAGCCGCGCGAAGGGTCGCAGCCCGACCCGGCCGCTATCTGGTCATGGATGTCGCACCAGCTCGCAGCCTATCAGCGCCCCCGCTACATCGCGCTGGTGCCGGAATTCCCCCGCACGCCAAGCCAGCGCATCCAGAAGCATCTTCTGCCGCAGCGGCCGGACATGCGGTGGGAAGCGAACATTCCCAGCCACAAGCCGAAGATCCGCGAAGGAGCATCCAAATGAGTTGCGACATCCTCATTACCGGCACGGGCATGTTCGCCGGACGCATCGCACTCGACATCGCATCAACGGCGAGGGAGCCGATCAACGTCGTGATTGCCGGCCGCAACCGGATGCGGCTCGACTGGTTGCGGACGGCCGGGAATGCGCGTGCGGCAATGTTCGATACACCGGCACGCTTCGCCACGCAGGAAATCGACCTGCTCGAGCCGGGCGCCAGCGAGGCTGTCATTCTCGAACACCAGCCGCGCCTCGTGGTTCAAGCGGCATCGATCCAGACGTCGAGCGTGATTTCCGACGGTGGTTCGCGCTGGACCGATCTGGTTGCGGAAGGCGGGTTGAGCGCGACTGCGGTGTTTCAGGCGCTGATTTCGAGCCGTATGGCCGCTGCGATCTCAGCACTTGCGCCGCAAACCAAGCTGATCAACTGCTCGTTTCCCGATGTCGTCAACGGCATGATCACTGCGATGGGCCATGATGTGCTTTGCGGAACCGGCAACGTTGCCATCTTGTCGAATGTCTTTGCCGGCGCTCGCGAAAACCTTGATGATGGCCCCCTGCGCGTGCTCGCTCATTACCAGTGCCTTGCACCGTGGCGTCAGCCGCCGGAAGCGCGCAAAGGTGCAGCGGCACCGCGCGTATTCATCGGCGACACGGAGATCGCCGATCCGTTCCACGCCTTCAGCCACTGCCAATTGACCCCCGAACCGGCCATCGAAATTTCGGGAGCATCGGGCGTCACCCTGATGCTTGCCTTTGCCGCAAACAAGGTGTGGCACGGCCATGTTCCAGGGCCGAACGGGTTGCCGGGCGGTTATCCCGTCAAGCTTGAAGACGGGGCGTTGAAACTGGACTTGCCTTCATCGGTTTCCGAGGCGGATGCAATTGCCTGGAACGAAGCGTTTGAAGGGCGCAAGGGCCTGACCGTCGGCGACGGAACGGCGCACTATCATGGCCGGCTCAAGGAGTTGTTGGCTGAGGAAGGATCCGTTCACGCCGAGGGTTTTGCGTTGAAGGACCTCGAAGCGGTTTGCAGAGACCTGCTCGTTCTGCGCGATCGCCTTTCCGCCGCGCCATCCAGGGTGAACTAGCAGCGCTCAATCAGGGCTAAGGCGAGCCTAGACCTCACGCGGCTCTGCAAACCGATCGAACATTGCTTCCTCGCCCATTTGGCCGCCTTTGAGCAGGAGGCACAGGCCGTCGCGGGCGGGATTGTCGCTGCGGGTTTGTGACAGGGCGACGCCGGGCGCGAAAGAGCCGGCGCTGGAGAGACCCCAGACGCCGAGATGCTGAACGACATGGCTGGATGTGTCGCCGCCTGCGATCAAAAGGCGACGGACGGGGGCCTGATTAAGGATGCTGTCGGTCAGTCGACCGGTTGCGGTGGCGAGATCGGCGTGGGCCGAGTTTGTCGAGGCTTCGTCTTCAGGCGACGTGGTGACGAGCACGTTGGCGCCTTCGTTCAGGAGGCTCGCGGCTTCCTTGATGATTGCTTTGCGGTGCGCTTCCTCGCTGAGCAGACGTTCCGGGTTCACCGCCAATTTGCGATAGCGGGACGCGGCTGCGATCTGGCGGCGGGTCAAAGGTGACAGCGAGCCGGCGATCGCGAGGGTCGGACCGCTGTGGGCAGAAGCTTTGTTGGGCGCTGTGGTCTCGGAGGCTGGGAAGAAGGCTTGGGCGACGCTGCTGGCGCCGAGGACGATCTGTGGCGCGCCATTTACAGTGCGGGCTCTGAGCAGCTGGCCGATGCAGGCAATGTGACGCTCGTTGAGCGCATCGAGCAGGACATAAGGCTTGTCGCCGAGGTTGATGTCCTCTTCGGCATCAAGGTCTCGCCAGGACACAAGACCCACGTCACGTGCGCCGAGCGCCATCAAATGCCCTCGCAGGTCCGCTTCACCCATTGGGGTTGCCGGATGGCGGCTCATGGTAGGGTGGCGGTCGAGGCGGTGAACCTCGCCACCTTGTCCGGCAGCGGCGAAGAGGTTGCCGAAGATGCAGTAGCGGCCAAGCGACGGCTGACCGCCGAGCACAAGCACCTGTTCACGCGCGCCGGAGCTGCGCAGCGTTTTGACGGCAGTGACGAGGTTGCCGAGTTGGGAGGCGCTGTCGAAGGTCGAGCAGCATTTGTAATGGATCAACCGTGCGGCAATCTCGGCGAAGAAGGTCGCGACAGGTTGCAACTCGCGAATCATCGCATCGTCAGACATGCTGCGGGCGGAACCGGCGACGCCGAGGGCGTCTAGCGGGCCGGCCTGTTCGAGATGCTCGCGCGATGGAACGCCGAGGAACAGGAAGGCCTGGATGCCACGGGCGGAGAGCGTCGCCAGCGTATCGGTGGCGCCGGTGAAATCGTCGCCATACCAAGCGTAGGATGGCCGGCTCTGGCCGCTCATGCGGCTTTGCTGCCGAAGAATTCCAGCGCTTGCCTTAGCGCGGTCGAGGACTTTGCGGCATCTTCAAGCGTCTGGCCCGTGCGCGTTGCCTCGAAGGCTGCGCGGATGCTTTCGACCCCGGCCGCCGCGCCACCGGGATGACCCGCAATCCCGCCGCCGGCCATGAACAGGAAGTCATCGCCGCCTGCAGCCTGCCGGGTCGCAGGCACTGTTCCAGCCCATTGGCCGGAGGAAAAGGCGGGCAGCACGCGGTCGTCGGATTGATCGTCGAGCGGGGTCAGGCAGAGTGCCGTGCTTTGGATCACTTCCTGATTGTCCTGGGCGAACTTGCCGTCGAGACCATGGACATGCATGTGGTCGACGCCGGCCAGTCGCCACAGCAACTGATAAGCGTCAAAGCCGATGCCGAGCACATCGCAGCGCGACAGAGCGCCGAAGCCGTTGCGGTGGCCATGCAGTGCCAGATCGGTTGAACGGCGCAGCGTTTCCACCGCCGAAAAGCCGCACCAGTTCAGGTTGGCCATGACGCAGGTGCCGCCTTCGCGTGCAACCATATCGGCATGGCGGCGCATGGCGTCGGTATCATCGGTGATGTTGAAGGCCATCATCACCCGCCGCCCGGAGCGATCCTCGGCGCGCTTTACCTCGGCCATCACGGCCGGAATGCGCTCACGCAGCAGCGCATGATCCGGATTGGCGGAGATTTCATCATCCTTGATGAAATCGATGCCGGCTTGGCAGAGGATCGCGACCTGCGCGGCGGTTTCGGCCGACGACATGCCGACATTTGGCTTGATGATGGAGCCGAGCAGCGGCCCCGAGCCCGCGTTCATCAGCGTCCGCGTTCCCGCAATGCCCTGCTTCGGCATGCGGTAGCGGCGGCGGTAAGACGTCGGCAGGGTGATGGTTTGCAGCCGAAGGCCGGTCACCTCACCAAGGTCGTAGAGGTTGCCAGCAACGGTGGAAGCAAGGGCTGAAAGGTTGACGCCGACATTGGCGATCGGAAAGCGGATGCGGATGCGCGCGCGCTTGAATGGCCCGGCAATGCCCCGCCGTTGCAGCCAGGCGCTCGGCAGTGTCGGTTCTGGGCGTTCTTCGAGAATATCGACCGCGATGACCTCCGCGCGGGCGCGGGCGCGCAGGTCGTCCGTTTCGCCGGCAACGCGAATGAAGGTGCCGGATGACTGCTCGCCGGCCATGATCTCCGCAACCTTCGCAGGATCAAGCGGCGTTTCGACTAGATATTCGGCCTCGAAATGCTCTTCCGCCATGGGCTGCCTCACAGCTTCGACAGGTCCGGGAAGGGCCGAACGGGATCGCTGCCGTCCCAGCTCTCCGAAGCCTGGCGGATGGAATCGAACATCCGGCCCTTGGGTCCGGCCACTTCCGACAGTTCGATCACGGTGCCGGGGTGATAATGCGTGTCGAAATACACGAAGCGGCCATTCTGGCCGACCTCGCCGCTCATCACGACCCGGAACCCCTGCTTGATCAGGCGCTCGAGATCGGCATCGTACTGATCGGTCCAGTAGGCGACGTGCTGGAGACCGCGATGGCCCGCCTCGCGAAAATCGCGATACATGGAGGGGACATCGTTGCGCGTCTGGATCAGTTCGACCTGCAACTCGCCGGAGTTGGCGAGCGCGACCGAATTATGCGGCTGGTAGGTCTCGCCCTTGTAGCGGTAGTTTTCGATCGGCACGCGCTCATTGTAGAAGAAGGGGCCGACCCCAAGCGTACGGCTCCAATAATCCATCGCCGCCTCAATGTCGTCGACGACATAGCCGGCCTGGCGGATCTTTCCGAAGAAGCGACTCATCTGATGTCTTTATGTCTGCTTATTTGATGGAAACTGATGGGGAGATGCCTTGCATCTCCCTCATGATCATCCGGCGATCAGGCCAGTGAGCCCACAACGCTTTCGAGTGCGCCCCAGGCTTCGTCGCCGAACTCCTTGCTCCATTTGGAATAGAAGCCGCCTTCCTTGAGCTTGTTGCGGAAGCTGTCGGTTTCGACTGTGTTGAACTTCAACCCGGCCTTTTCCAAATCGGTCTGCACGCTGGAGTTCAGCTTGGCGATATCTGCGCGCTGGGCCAAGCCGGCTTCATTGATGGCGCGCGACACGATCTCCTTCACGTCATCCGGCAGACCGGACCATTCACGGCCGTTGGCAATGAACCAGTAGCCGTCCCAAATGTGGTTGGTTAGTGCGCAGTTCTGCTGCACTTCATAGATCTTGGAGACCTGGATGATCGGCAGCGGGTTTTCCTGCGCGTCGACCACCTTGGTCTGCAACGCGGAATAAACTTCCGAGAACTGCAGGCTGGTGGGCGATGCGCCGAGTGCGGTGAACATGTCGATGCTGAGCGGGCTGACAGGCACGCGGATCTTCAAGCCCGCCATGTCATCGGCTTTGGTAATCGCGCCGCTGCTGGTCGTCGTCTGGCGGAAGCCGTTGTCCCACATGGTTTCGAGTGCATGCAGGCGGGAGTCCGCGATCTTGTTGCGCACGAAGGCGCCGACCGGGCCGTCCATTGCCTTCCAGACCTGATCGTAATCCTTGAAGGCAAAGCCGACGGCGTTGAGGGCGGCGGCCGGAACAAGCGTCGCGATCACCAGCGACGACGGCGTGAAGAAGGTCAGACCGCCGCTGCGCACCTGGGACAGCATGTCTGTGTCGCCGCCAAGCTGGTTAGCCGGGAAGATCAGCATCTCGGCGCGGCCGTTCGTTTCCTTTGCGATGCGGTCGGCCGCTTCCTTGGCGCGGATGTTGAGCGGATGGCTGAGCGGCAGGTTGTTACCGTAGCGCAGGCGGATCTCCGCGGCATGCGCATAGCGCGGGATGCTGAACACGGCGCCGGCGGCCGGTGCGGCAGCCAGACCCTTGAGCAGCGTGCGGCGCGACAGTGTGGTCTTCATTTCATCCTCCCCAGAATTGTCTCTTCCCTCCGCAACAAATCCATCATACAAACCATCAAGTCAAATGCCGTTTCTGATGTAATCTGATGTAACCATGCTCGACAAACCCACACCCTCTTCCATGCAGGACAAGCGCTCGACCATCGTCGATGTCGCGCGCCAGGCCGGCGTTTCGACAGCGACCGTCGATCGCGTGCTGAACGGACGGCAGGGCGTACGGGCGCCGACGATCCAGCGCGTCATGCGGGCGGCGGCCGAGTTGGGCTATGTCGAAGAAAGCTCGGCAGCGGCTTCAATGCAGGCACCCGCCAACATCTCGATCCTGCTACCGTCCGGCACCAATCGCTATCTTGGCCACCTCGGACGGCTGATTGTCGAGCAATCCGAGGCTCTTCAGGAGCAAGGCATCAAGCCGACGGTCGATTATATCAAGAGCTTCAACCCGGAAGCGCTGGCGCAGGCCCTGCAGCGCCATGGCCGCAGCGCGTATGGAATCGCCTTCATGGCGCTGGAGCATCCTGCCGTGCGCGAGGCAGTCAATCGCCTGGCAGAAAAGGGCATTCCGACCGTCACGCTGATCTCGGACATCGCCAACGCGCAGCGCGCAGCCTTTCTCGGGCTGGATAACCGTTCGGCCGGGCGTCTGGCAGGCTATCTCATTGCCCGCTTCGTTGGCGAGCGGCCGGCCAAGGTCGCGATGATTGCCGGCAGTCTGAGCTATCGCGCCCACGAAGAGCGCGAAATGGGCTTCCTGCATGTGCTGAAGGAAAGCCATCCGCATATCGAAGTGGTCGGCATCCGCGAGGGCCAGGACGATGAGGCGATGAATTATCGCCAGATGCGCATGCTGCTCAGCCAGCATCCCGACCTCGCGGGCATCTACAATATCGGCGGCGGCGCAAGTGGCGTTGGCAAGGCGCTGAAGGATGCACGTCGCGAACATTCGCTCGTTTTCGTCGGCCACGGGCTCACGCCCGACACACGCTCCTTCCTGATGGACGGAACGATGGATGCTGTGATCACGCAAAATCCGAAGGAAACGATCCGCCGTCTGGCCGGCACTTTCCTCAACCTGCGGGGTGGCAAGTCGATCGCCAACGATGCCGAACCCATGCGCAGCGACGTGATCTTTCGCGAAAATCTGCCCTGAACCGGGCGACATCACGACGGCAAAAGGGGAGCGCCGTCAGGGAGGACAATCATGAGCACGACTTCCGAAGTCCTGGACGACATCCAGCTTGCCGAACTGCAACCGACCGCGACCGGCTCGAGATGGATGAGGCCGGTGGAAGCGGCGGCCGCAGCCCTGCTTCTGCTGATCATCGGGGTGTTGCTGGCGGGTGTGGTGGCACGCTACGTTTTTTCCACACCGCTGATCTGGGGCGATGAGGTCGCTTCCTTCGCTTTTCTATGGCTGGCCATGCTGGGTTCTGCGATCGCCATCGACCGCAACGAGCATCTGCGCCTGACGGTGTTTCTTCGACGCTTGAGCGAGCCTAAGCAGGCTTTCGTGACGACGTTGGGCCTGTTGCTGACCGCTGTGTTCCTTGGCAGTCTGCTTTATCCCGCCATCGATTATGCGATCGAGGAAAGCTACGTGACCTCGGCCGCACTCGTGCTGCCGATGAGCTACCGCGCTTCCGCCCTGCCGGTTGGCCTCGGTCTGATGCTGATCACCGTGATCATGCATGACGTTCTGCTCGGCAATGCGCGGATGCTCCTCCTGGCCGCCGCGGTCGTGGGCGCGGTTGGGGGTGCCTTGTTTGCGCTGGAGCCGGCGCTGGTGCCGCTCGGCAACTGGAACATCGTGGTGTTCCTGGTTGTCGGCGTGGGCATCCTTCTTGTCATGGGCGTGCCAATCGCGTTCTGCTTCGGCCTCGGCGCTTTGTCCTTCCTGACCTTCACCAGTTCGGTGCCGATCTTCGTGATCGTGGGCCGCATGGATGAAGGCATGTCGAGCATCATCCTTCTGTCCGTGCCGATCTTCGTTCTGCTCGGTTGCATCCTAGACGCCACGGGCATGGGCCGCGCGATCGTCAATGTGATGGCATCGCTGCTCGGCCATGTGAAGGCCGGCATGTCCTATGTGCTGCTGGGCTCGATGTTCCTGGTGTCGGGCATTTCCGGCTCCAAGGTCTCCGACATGGCGACGGTCGCGCCGGCCCTCTTCCCGGAAATGAAGCGACGCGGCCACAAGCCGCCGGAGATGATCGCGCTTCTGGCGACAGGTGCTGCCATGGCTGAAACCGTGCCGCCCTCGATTGTGCTGATCGTGCTGGGCTCCACCGCGGGCGTGTCGATCGCGGGACTGTTCACCTCCGGCTTTGCCATTGCCATGGTGCTGTTGGTGACATTGGCCATTCTGGCGCGCTGGAAGGCACGGCATGAGTCGATGGAAGGTGTGCGGCGCGCTACGCTTCCGACAATCGGCCGCGCGCTGCTGATCGCGGCACCCGCACTGGTTCTGCCGTTCCTGATCCGCAGCGTCGTTGGCGGCGGAGTTGCCACGGCGACGGAAGTGTCGACCATCGCCGTTCTTTACGCCCTGATTACAGGCGCGACGCTTTATGGCGGCATCTCATTGCGCAAGTTCTACGGCATGCTCGTGGAGACGGCGGCTTTGTCGGGCGCGATCCTGCTGATCCTGGGCTGCGCATCGGCCATGGCCTGGGCTCTGACGCAAACGGGGTTCGCCTCTCAACTCGCGCAGTCAGTCACCGGACTGCCGGGCGGATGGCTGACCTTCATGGCGGTAACAGTCGCGATCTTCGCGCTGCTTGGCTGCGTGCTCGAAGGTCTTCCCGCTCTCGTGCTGATGGCACCGATCATGTTCCCGATCGCCCGCAGCCTCGGCATCAACGACGTCCATTATTCGATGGTCGTGGTGACGGCGATGAATATCGGCTTGATCGCACCGCCCATCGGCATCGGCTTCTATATCGCCTGCAAGATCGGCGCCGTATCGCCTGACGAAGCCATGCGTGCGATCTGGCCGTATATCGGCGCGCTGCTTATCGGCCTGTTGTTGATCGCGGTGTTCCCGGTGTTCTCGACGTTCTTCCTCTAACTTCGCCGGCAAGGGGCGTTTCACGGACAGTATGGCACCACTTGCCGACAAGCCAACAAAGCTCACTGAAATCTGATACATCACGTCTTGCATATCAGTTCGAGCCGTGGAATGGTCCTCCTCAACACGGAACGGAGGCGGATCATGCTGGTGGAGGAGACCGATAGCGGCTTTCGGCCCATTCGCCTTCGCAGCCTGCGTGAGCATGTTCACGAGGAACTTCGCCAAGCCATTATCTCCGGCCGGCTGAAAAGCGGTGCGCGGTTGAACGAGCGGCAGCTGGCGGCCGATCTCGGCACCAGCACCAGCCCGCTGAAGGAAGCGCTTCGGCAGTTGGAGGCCGAAGGTCTGGTGCGGACGGAACCACGGCGCGGCAGCTTCGTGACGTTCTCGCAGCGGCAAGCGGAAGAAATGATGCTGGCTCGCGCTGCGCTCGAAAGCATCATCGCGCGCCAGGCTGCCAGGCACGGGTCGGTTGAAGCGTTTGACCTCCTCCGTTCGGTGATCGGCAAGATGCTGGCGGCCGTGGAAAGCGGGGATGTCGAAGAACTGATCCGGATGAACGAGCAGTTCCATGACGCGATTCATGATGCGTCCGGCTGCGAATACCTGCGCCGCCTGCAGAACACGCAGCGCACATACGACCACGCGGCCCGCGTCACGGTCCTGTCTCAAGAAGAGGTGCGGCGCATCTCGTTTCTCGAGCACGAGGCCATCATGAAGGCGATTGTTTCCCGCGATGAGGACGCGGCGGAGCGGTTGATGCGCCAGCACATCATGGATGCAGGGAAGACGCATATCGAACTGGTTTTCTAAGCCAGCCTTGGCGGGTTGGCTCCTGGGAGGGAAGCATGGAAATCGAGGATTATCGCCGCGTCCTGCAAGGGATCTCAGGCGTTCACGTCACCGCCTACGACGATCGCGGCGAGATCGAGCCGCCGGCGTGCACAACATCGTGTCGGGCGGCAATACCGGCGAGTTCTTCAGCCTCACCATGGACGAGGTCATCCGCCTTCAGGCCATCGCCATTGCAGCCAATGACGGCCGAGCCGCGCTTACAGCGGCCGCCGGACGCTCCGTGCGCGAAGCGATCACCGTGGCCCGCGCCGCAAAGGCCGAGGGTGCAGACGGCGTGATGATCCACCATCCGCTCGACCCTTTCGCCGCCCCGCATGCGCAGGTCGATTATTTCATCGCGATCGCTGAGGCCGTCGACCTCCCGCTGGTGGCTTATGTGCGTTCCGACCTGATTCCGCTCGACGAGATGGTACGTCTGGCGACCCATCCGGCTGTTGCCGGCGTCAAGTTCGCGTCGATCAACACGATGCTCTTTGCCGAATGCACCCGCGCCACCAAGGGCACAAATGCGACCTGGATCTGCGGCCTCGCCGAAAGCTGGGCGCTGCCCTTCTACGCGCTTGGCGGCAAGGGCTTCACGTCCGGCCTTGTGAATGTCGCTCCGGACCTGTCGATGGCAGTCTGGCGGGCGCTGGAAGCAGGCGATTACGCCACGGCGCGCGGTTATGTCGACAGCATCGCGCCGTTCGAGGCCATGCGCACGAAGTATCGCAACGGCGCGAACGTCACCGTGGTGAAGGAAGCGCTCGGCCTGCAGGGCACGAGTGTGGGGCCGGTGCGTCTGCCCGGATTGGCGCGGTTGGAAGACACGGACCGAGCCGCGTTGAAGCGTGTGCTCGAAAGCTGGAAGGAGGCCATCGCGGCCTGAGAATGAAAAGCGCCGGTTTGCCAAAGGAGGAGGCGGCCGGCGTTTCCATCAGACAACAGAGGAGGAAGTCATGACATACGGAATTTCACGCCGTCGCTTTCTGGCGAGCGCTGGTGTCGCCGCCGGCGCAGGCTTCGTTCTGCCCCAGGGCGCCTTTGCGCAGACCGCAAAGCTGCCCTCGTCACCCGTGGCGCTCAACGTCATCGATGCCGCCGGCAACCTGGCTTTGACGCAGCCGATCTTCGACAATTTTGCGAAAGAACACAGCGACCTCGTTTCGCGCTTTACCTTCAACAAGGCGCCGTCGCCGGAACTGCCGGGCAAGATCAAGGCTCAGCAGCGCGCCAACCGCATCGACATCGATCTCGTGATCATCGGCCCTGACGCACTGTCGGCCGGTCTTGCCGATGACATCTGGACTGACATTATCGCACTGCCCGAAAACGGCCTGCCGGATCTGCAGTCGATCTATCTCGATCCGGCCTGGCGCATGCAGGGCCTGGCCAAGGGCAAGGGCGTGGTGGTGTCCTATTACCCCTCCGGCCCGCTCATCGAATATATGCCGGAGCGGGTGAAAACCCCGCCAACTTCGGCCGAGGAACTTCTGGCCTGGGCCAAGGAAAACCCGAACAAGTTCATCTATGCGCGCCCAGCCAATTCCGGCCCCGGCCGCACCTTCCTGATGGGCCTGCCTTACCTGCTCGGCGACACCGACCCGAAAGATCCGGCGAAGGGCTGGGACAAGACCTGGGCCTACCTCAAGGAGCTGCACAAGCACATCGAGTATTATCCGGCCGGCACCGGCGCCCTGATGAAGGAGTTCGGCGAAGGCACCCGCGACATGACTGTGACCACCACGGGCTGGGACATCAATCCCCGCGCACTCGGCGTGGTGCAGAAGGAAGCAGCTGTCGGCCAGCTTAAGGGCTTCCACTGGGTTTGCGATGCCCACTACTTCTCCATCCCGAAGGGCGTTTCGGACGAGAAGGTTGCGGTGCTCATGGAGTTCATCAAGTTCGCGCTGCAGCCGCAGCAGCAGGCTTTTTCCTATGATGCCGGCTATTTCTATCCGGGTCCGGCCGTCAAGGACGTGACGCTGCAGATGGCACCGCAGGCGAGCCAGGATACGATTGCGCAGTTCGGCCGTCCCGAATACGAGGACTGGATCGCCAACAATCCGATCGAACTGCCGCTCGAGCCGGAAGCGCTGGTCACGGCCTTCCGCCGCTGGGACGAAGAGGTGGCAGCCGGCTGACCGGCGCCAACTCGACGCATCGAAGACTGCGGATCACGTTATCCGCAGTCCCCTTCCCCATTCATGCTCGGAATGGATCTGTCGGCATGTCGCTTGCTTCCCTGTCCTTCAACCAGTTGCGCCTCGAGCGGATGAGCCGGGCCTTCGGCACGTTCAACGCGCTGAACGAAATCGACCTGACGATCCGCAAGGGCGAGTTCGTCGCGCTGCTCGGGCCGTCCGGCTGCGGCAAGTCAACGGCGCTGAATTGCATCGCCGGCCTGCTCGGCACGACCGGCGGCGGCATCTATATCGATGACAAGCGCATCGATCAGCTGAAGCCGGAAGACCGCGGCTTCGGCATGGTGTTTCAGAACTACGCGCTGTTTCCGCATATGACCGTGCTGCAGAATGTCGGTTTCGGGCTGAAGATGCGCGGTCTGCCCCGCGCCGAGATCGACGAGCGCTCTCATGCAGCACTCGCGCTCGTGCGCTTGCAGGGCCAGGCCGACAAGCTGCCCGGCCAGCTCTCCGGCGGCCAACAGCAGCGTGTGGCGATTGCCCGCGCCATCGT
>NZ_DAMBUH010000014.1:12304-21818 GCF_032053605.1 Tianweitania sp. | reverse complement strand
AGCCGCTGTCGAACCTCGACGCCAAGCTGCGGCTGGAAATGCGCGCCGAAATACGCCGCATCCACAACCAGCTCGGCGCCACCACGATCTATGTGACGCATGACCAGGATGAGGCGCTGTCGCTTGCCGACCGCATCGTGGTTCTGCGCGATGGCTCGATCCGTCAGGTCGGCACGCCGCGCGAGCTTTACGAAAGCCCACTGTATCTGGACGTCGCGGAATTCATGGGCTTCCGCAACAAGATCACCGGCCGGGTCGTGCAGGCAGCTAATGGCGAAGCGACGATCGAAGTTGGCGGCGCGAGGTTGACCGGACGCGCGCTCGACGCACTCGAGGTCGGGGATACAGCCATTCTGGCCGCACGCGGCGATGACGTCATCGAAGGCGTTTCCGGCACCAATGCCATCGAGGCTGCGGTCGAGACGATCGAATATCGCGGCCGTGAGTTCGTCGGCACCGCCAACACCGACAGCGGCATGCAGCTGGTGTTCCACGGGTCGCGCAACGCCGAACTCGGCAGCCGCGTCAGGCTCGAGATCGATGCCCGCCGCGCCCTTGTTTTCGCGGCGCAGCCATGAGCACGGCAACCGACACTTACGAGCGCCCGTCGCACGTCGCACGGGTAATAGAACGGCCGGGTTTGCGCCAGCGCCTCGCCAATCGCGGCATTGACGGCGTCACGCTGTTGATCCTGCCGGCGCTTTTGTTCGTGCTGGCGATTTTCGTTTATCCTTTTTTATACGGGCTGGTTCTGTCGTTCCGGCCGCTAGAAGGGGACAGCGCCTTCGCCAATTACATCAAGTTCTTTTCCGATCCCTATCTCTACAAGACCATCGGCGCGACCTTGTGGCTGGCCGTCCCTGTCACCATCGTCAGCCTGCTTCTGGCTGTTCCGATCGCGATGCGCGTGCGCCTGATGAAGAAGCAACGGCTGCTGACCACGATCCTGGTTCTGCCGGTCACGCTCGGCACAGTGCTCGTGGCGGAAGGGTTGCTGAACTATCTCGGGCCACAAGGCTGGTTCAATCGGACCCTGATCACGATCGGGCTGATCGATGCGCCGTTGCGCCTGGTCAACAACTATTGGGGCGTGCTCGCCTCGCTGATCATCACCGTGTTTCCTTTCACTTTCCTGCTGACGCTGTCCTATGTCACCGGCATCGATCCTGCCTTGGAACGGGCCGCCGCGACGCATGGCGCCAACAGCTGGCAGCGCTTCCGCCATGTCATGCTGCCTCTGCTGGTGCCGGGTTTGGTCGTGGCCGCGTGTCTGACCTTCGTGCAGGCCTTCGCGGTGTTTCCTTCGGCCGTGCTGCTCGGCGCGCCGTCCGGTCCGACGCGCGTGATCTCCATTGCCGCGGCACAAGCGGCCTTCGAACAGTATGACGACTCCATGGCTTCGGCGATCGCCATGATCATGGCTGCCGTGCAGTTGCTCGTGGTTGCGGCTTTGCTCGGCATCCGCTCCCTGTTTTATCGCGGCTCGACCGCTGGCGGGAAAGGCTGAGCCATGATCCGCGACACATCCGTCCTGTCCCGCCTTTGGATCACCTTCGTCTGGCTGGTCACCGGCTTCTTCATCCTCAACGTGCTGGCCGTGATCGCCGCCGTTGTCGTGTCATCCTTCGGCACACGCTGGCTGGGCACATGGATCCCCGACGCTTTCACCACCCGCTGGTATGCGGCCTCCTGGGCCGAATTCCAGCTCGACCATGTGCTGCTCGTCACCTTCCAGATCGTGTTCACTGTGGTGATCCTGTCCGGCCTGCTCGGCGTCACGGCGGCCTATGCCATGGCGCGGAGGGATTTCCCGGGCAAGAAGATCGTGCTCCTGATCTTCCTCCTGCCGTTGCTGGTGCCGCCGATCACCTTCGGCATCCCGCTGGCGACCGTTCTCTACATGGCCGGCGTGGGCGGCACCTTCTGGGGCGTGGTGTTGGCCAACCTCGTACCGACCGTGCCTTTCGTGATCCTGGTCATGATCCCCTTTATCGAGCAGATCGACCCGAAGGTGGAAGCAGCCGCGCGCGTGTTCGGCGCGGGCACGTTCAAGCTGTTCCGTTATGTGCTCCTTCCCATGCTGCTCCCCGGCGTGCTTGCCGCGATGCTGCTGGTGCTGGTGCGCACGGTGGCGATGTTCGAGCTGACCTTCCTGACGGCCGGCCCCACCAGCCAGACGCTTGTCGTGGCACTGTATTATTCGGTCTTTGCCGCCGGTGTCCGCTCCGTGCAGTCGATCGACGCCATGGCGGTGATCTACATGGTGACCTCGCTGATCTGGCTCCTGATCGCGCTGCGCTTCGTGAACCCGACGCAGATCGTGGCACGCGGCAAGAACGCCACGGCTGCCGCCCACTGAACCATCCTCACGGGCGGCACGCGCTGCCCCGTTTCGCTTGCCTGTCGGAAAATACCCATGAAGATCGAAGCCATCGAAACCATACAGCTGCCGCATCTCAACAACATCCTGTGGGTGCGGGTGCATACGGATGAGGGCATCGTCGGATTGGGCGAGACGTTTCGCGGCGCGAATGCCGTGGCGGCCTATATTCACAGCGATGTGGCGCCGCAGATCGTGGGTAAGGACCCGCTAGAGATCGACCGCATCTCCAGCCTGCTCTTGTCGCCCTATGTCGGCTTCCGCTCGTCGGGCGTGGAAATCCGCGCAGCGTCCGCGATCGATGTCGCGCTTTGGGATCTCTTCGGCAAGGCCGTAAACCAGCCTGTTCATCAGCTGCTTGGCGGATTGTCGCGACTGTCGATCCGCACCTACAACACCTGCGCCGGCTACACCTACAACAAGTCGGGCGCGCGCCGGTATATCGGCGATGCGGACGAAGCCAAGGAAGGTCCCTACGAAGACCAGCTCGCCTTCCACCGCGATGCCGGGGCGCTGGCCGAAAGCCTGCTGTCGGAAGGCATCACGGCAATGAAGATCTGGCCATTCGATCCGTTCGCCGTCGCCAATGGCGGCAACTTCATCCATGCGCGCGAGCTCGACGAGGCGCTGGTGCCCTTCCGGCAAATCCGCGACGCCGTCGGGACCAAGATGGAGGTGATGGTCGAGCTGCATTCGATGTGGGACCTGACCTCTGCGCTCGCGATCGCCCGCGGCTTGCAGGAATTCAAGCCGTTCTGGGCGGAAGACCCGATCAAGATGGTGAACCCGCAAACCCTGGCGATCTATGCGCGGCAGGCCGGCATTCCCGTTTGCGCCAGCGAGACGCTCGCGACGCGCTCGCAATTCCTCGACGTGCTCAAGGCTGACGCGACGGACTATGTCATGCTCGACGTGTCGTGGTGCGGCGGTTTGTCGGAAGCCAAGAAGATTGCGACCATGGCGGAAACCTTCCAGCGCCCGGTTGCCCCGCATGACTGCACCGGGCCGGTCATCTTCGCAGCCTCCATCCACCTGTCGCTGAACCTCCCGAACGCGATCTACCAGGAGTCTGTGCGCGCCTATTACACCTCGTGGTATCGCGATCTGGTCACGGTGATGCCGCGCATCGAGAACGGACAGATTTTCCCGTTCGAGGGTGCGGGATTGGGGCTTGAACTCTCCGACTTCGTGCTGGACCATCCCGACGTGATCCGCCGTACCACGAGGGCCGAATGACGCTCACCTTCCGCTGCATCGCCGATCTGTGCGCCGGTTTGACTGAAAGTCCCGTCTGGGATGACAGGCGCGGCACGCTGTTCGTGTGCGACATACCGGGCAAGGCAATCATCGAGATCGACCTTGCGGAGGGCGTGCGGCGGCAATGGTCGTTCGAGGCGGAGGTAACGGCGCTCGGGCTCTGCGACAGCGGCGTACTGGTGGTTGCACTCGCCCGCAAGGTGATCGTGTTCGATCCCGAAACGGAAACACGGCGCGATCTTTGGACCGGCTATGACGAGCCCCAGACCTCGCGGCTGAACGACGGTAAGGTCGGGCCGGACGGTGCGTTCTGGATCGGCGCCATGGATGGACGAGCCGACCGCCAGCCGATTGCCAAGCTCTACCGCATCGACGCGCAGGGCCAAGCGAGAGCGATGGAGGGTGGCTTTGCCGTTTCCAACGGACTGGCCTGGTCGCCGGACGGGCGCATCCTCTACCATTCGGACTCGCGCGGCCCCTGGATCGATCGCCTCGACTTTGATCTCAGCAGCGGCGAAGCGACGAACCGGCAGCGCGTTGTTGATCTCGACGAAACAAAGGGCCGCCCGGATGGCGGCGCTTGCGATGCGGATGGTGAGTACTGGAGCGCCGGCGTCTCCGCTGGTGTGCTGAACCGCTTTGCGGCCGACGGGACGTTGCGCGAGCGCATTCCCGTACCAATTCCGGCACCCACGATGCCCTGCTTCTGCGGTCCTGACCTCAAGCAAATTGCGATCACCAGCCACCGCCAGGTCGATGCGGCAGCACTCGCCGACGCGCCGCAATCGGGTGGCGTGTTTCTGGCTGAGGCGCCGGTGCGCGGGACGCCGGTTGCTCGCATGAAAGGGCTTTGATCATGGCGCGGCACATTCTTCTGACCGGCGCATCCGGCACGCTGGGTCGCATGCTCGCGCCTAGGCTTGTCGCGCACGGCTGCCAAGTGCGCTTGTCAGACATCAACCCGTTTCCGGATCCTGTGCCGGAAGGCGCGGCGTTTGTTCAGGCTGATCTGGCGGACGAAGGCGCGGTGCGGCGCGTGGTGGAAGGCACGGACGCGATCGTTCATCTCGGCGGCATCAGCGTCGAGAAGCCGTTCCGTCCAATTATCGAGGCCAATATTCTCGGCCTGACGCATGTCTTTGAGGCCGCGCGGGCGGAGAAGCAGCGGATCGTGTTTGCCAGTTCGAACCATACGATCGGCTTCTACGAGCGCGAAGAGACGCTCTCAACCAAAGATCCGGTGCGACCGGATGGTTATTACGGTTTGTCAAAGGCTTACGCGGAAATGCTCGGGCGGATGATGTTCGATAAGCACGGGCTGGAAAGCGTGCATATGCGCATCGGCTCATGTTTGCCCAAGCCGACTGAGGCCCGCCATCTGTCGACCTGGCTGTCGCATGACGACCTCGAACGGCTGATTATTGCGGCTGTGGAAGCTGACAAAACCGGCCATGCCGTGGTCTGGGGCGTTTCGGCTAATACGCGCTCTTGGTGGAAGGGAGATGACGCGGAACGCATTGGCTATAGGCCACAGGACAACGCCGAGACTTTCGCGCCGCTACCAGAAGAAGGCGATGCAATTACGCGGCGGTTTCAGGGCGGGTCGTTCACGGCGCAGGATTATACGCGCGACGATCAATGACCATTACGCTGATTGCCGACGATTACCGTGTCGTCGTGGATCCGGCGGTTGGCGGTGCTGTTCTCTCGCTGGATTGGCGAGCTGGAACAAGCACTTGGATCGCTTTGTTCGCGCCGGCGGATGGCAGTGTGCCGCCGTTCAAGGCAGGCTGTTTTGCGATGCTGCCTTTTGCAAACCGGATCAAACAAGGCCGGTTTGGCTTCGAAGGGCGCGAGATCGTGTTGCCGGTTAATCTTCCAGATGAAGGCATGGCGATCCATGGCTTCTCGCGAGAGCATCCGTGGCGCGTAGCGAGCCTGGATGATGCTAAGCTTGTGCTCGAGCAGGATTTTGCAAGTATCCGCAATCCTTATAGATATCTGGCGCAGCAGGAAATTAGTCTGTCTGAACAAGGCCTGCGGATTGCCTTGTCCGTCCGCAATACGGGCGATCACGCTCTGCCCTTTGGCATCGGGTTACATCCGTGGTTTGTGAAAACGCCGGAGGCGACGCTGAGCTTCGGATCTTCGAGCGCTTTTGAGCGCGATAAGGCCGGTTTGCCGCTGCCGAAGCGAGTTGAGATGCCGATTTTTCGGTCGGAAGCGCCGGAAAGTCTCGGCAAACTACCGTATTTTGACCGGTTTTTCCCGGAATGGAGCCCGTTTTTGGCCCGCATTTGCCGGCCTGAGGACGGGTTGGCGATCACGCTCGAGGCCGAGGGGGCGCTCCGGCATCTTCATGTTTTCGTGCCGGACAACCGACCAGTGTTTTGCGCCGAACCGGTCAGCCATGCACCGGATGTCGTGAACCGTCCTGAACTCGGTCAGTCGAACGCCATGGCGATTCTTCGACCCGGGGATACATTATCCGGCGCAATGACGGTGCGGGCGGAAAACTATTCACCGGTCTAATTGGGGGTGACGGATCAGCCCAAGGCTGTCGTGTCCTGGTCCAAAAGTGCCTTGATGCGCTCGACGATCTGGTCGAGCACGAGGATCTGGCGCGAGCCGGCGGGGCGGGCGGCGTAATAGGAAACGTCGATCACCGGCAGGAACGGCTTGGCGCAAAGTTGGACGTCGGCGGCGCGCATGGTGATGCGGTCGACGATGGCGACGCCCATGCCGGCGGCGGCGAAGTGGCAGCAGTTGAGCATGGAAGTCTCGAGCGTATTCAGCGGTGCTTGCTCGGCCTGGGAGAAGGCGCGGTCAAGGCCGCGACGCAGCGGCGAGTTACGGCCGGCGGTAAGAACGCGGCAGTCGAGGAGGTCGGTCGGCGTAATGACGTCCTTCTCGGCCAGCGGATGATCCGGCGGCATAGCGGCGACCGCCGTTGAACTGTGCAGATGGACGGTCTGTAAATCGCCCTGACGCGGTGGGCCGAAGACCAGGCCCAGATCGTAATGGCTCTGTTCTACCATGTCCCAGATGTGGCGGCTGTTTTCGACATCGAGAACCAGCGGCAGGTCGAGGCGCGGTCCGACGATCTCCATCATGGCCTGATGCAGGAATGGCCGTACCAGCGAGATGACGCTGGCCATGCGCAGAACGACATTCAAATGCTGGCGGATATCATCGGCGGCGCGCGCGACCTGATCGATGCCGATATAAAGCCGCTCCACCTCGGCCAGCAGCAGCACCGCTTCCGGCGTGGGGAGGAGTCGTCCGCCCTGCCGGGTGAACAGGGTCATGCCGACCTCGCTTTCCAGATCGCGGATCAGCCGGCTGACGGCGGGCTGGGCGATGTTCATGGCTTCGGACGCCGCCGTTACGCCGCGCGTGAGCATAACATGGCGGAAGGCTTCCAACTGACGCGGCTTCAGGCGCATGCAGTGCCTCCATAACGTTTCGGCATGGGATCAGGCTATAATGCAATTTTCCATCATTGTGCGAAGGAAATATGCAGTTGCCCCAAATCTCCCCATCTGGGGATGAAGCTTTGGAGGAGCTTGTTCATGAAGTTTTTCGCAGCCGCCGCGCTTGCCGCATCCGTTGTTCTTTTCCCTTCGGCCGGCGCCTGGGCGCGTGACCTGACGGTGGGCCTTTCGGCGTCCACGACCTCGATGGACCCGCAATTCTACGTCGTCGGACCCAATAGCGCGATGGCGCGCAACATCTTCGACGGCCTCGTGAACCAGGATGCTCGCCAGCAGATCGAGCCGGCGCTGGCGACCAGCTGGAACCGCGTCGACGACACGACCTGGGAATTCAAGCTGCGTCCGAACGTCAAGTTCCATGATGGCAGCGACTTCGCGGCAGACGACGTGGTCGCCAGCATCAAGCGTGTGCCGATTGCCGCCAAGAACAGCCCGAGCGCCTTTACCCCTTATGTGAAGGCGATCGCGGATGTCGTCGCTGTCGATCCGATGACGGTGCGCATCACGACCAAAGGCCCGACGCCGCTGCTTCTGAACAATCTCAGCCGCATCGCTATCCTGCCCGCTGAGTTCGGCGAAACACCGACCGAGCAGATGAACCAGGGCAAGGGCGTGGTCGGCACCGGTCCGTTCAAGTTCGTGTCCTGGACGCCGGACTCGGTGATCACGCTCGAGCGCAATCCGGATTACTGGGGCGGCGCGACGGATTGGGACAAGGTCACGTTCCGCATCTTCAAGAACAACAGCGCCCGCGTTGCTGCGATCCTGTCGGGCGATGTCGACATGATCGAGAACATTCCGACCGCCGATACGAGCCGGCTGGAAGAGTCCAACTCGGTCAAGGTCATCAAGGCCACCGGTAACCGCCTGATGTATCTTCATATGGATCAAGACCGCGAAACGTCGCCCTTCGCCAAGGGCCCGGACGGCAAGAACCCGCTGCAGAAGGCGGAAGTGCGCCGTGCGCTTTCCTTGTCGCTCAACCGCGATGCGATCGTCGAACGCCTGATGGACGGCCAGGGCACGCCGACCGGCCAGGTCGTTCCGGAAGGCTATTTCGGCCATGACACAGCGCTCGCCACCGATCCGTTCGACGCGAACAAGGCCAAGGACATGCTGGCGCAGGCCGGCTACCCCGATGGCTTCGACCTGACCTTCCATGCGACCAACGATCGTTATCCTAACGACTCCAAGATCGCACAGGCCGTTGGTCAGTTCTTCAGCCGCATCGGCGTCAAGACCAAGGTGGAGACCCTGCCGGGCAGCGTGTACTTCTCGCGCGCTTCGGCCCGCGAGTTCAGCTTCATCATGGGTGGTGCCGCAGTGGAAACCGGCGAGGCGTCGGGCGTGCTCGGACCGCTTCTGGAAACCTTCGGCGACAATGCCGGCCAGGGCAATCGCGGCCGTTATTCCAACGCCGAGTTCGACAAGGTGCTGGAACAGGCCCGCACCACGCTGGACGACGGCGAGCGTGAGGCGTTGTTGAAGAAGGCAACGGGCATTGCGATGGGCGATCTCGGCATCATCCCGCTGTTCTTCCTGGACAACACCTGGGCCGCCAAGACCGACCTGTCCTTTGAAGGACGCTCGGACGGCTACACCCTACCCTTCTACGTGAAGGCCGCGCAGTAAGCGGCGCGGCGAAGGACCTCCCGATGTCTTTCCACGGCGTCTTTCCGTATCTCGTTTCTCCGACGACACAAGGCGGCGACATCAACACCGCCGTTCTCGGAGACCTGGTTGAACACCTGGTCTCGCAGGGCGTGCATGGGCTGGCGCCGCTCGGCAGCACCGGCGAGTTCGCCTACCTGTCGAACGCGCAGCGCATGGAGGTCGTGAAGACGACGATCGCCGCCAATCGCGGTCGCGTGCCAGTTGTGACGGGCGTTGCGTCCACCACGATCCGGGATGCCGTGGCGCAAACCGAAGCCATGGTGGAAGCGGGTGCCGACGGCATTCTGGCGATTTTGGAAGCCTACTTCCCGGTCGGGGATGCCGGCGTGGAAGCCTATTTCAAGGCGATTGCAGGCGCGGCACGCGGGCGGCCGGTGGTGCTTTACACCAACCCGAACTTCCAGCGCTCCGACCTGACGCTGCCGGTGATCGAGCGGCTGAGCCAGATCTCGAACATCAACTACATCAAGGATGCTTCCACCAATACCGGGCGGCTGCTTTCGATCATCGAGCGCACGCGCGGGCGCATGGAGGTGTTTTCCGCTTCCGCCCACATCCCCGCTTGCGTGCTGATGATCGGCGGCGTGGGCTGGATGGCGGGTCCGGCCTGCATCGTGCCGAAGCAGAGCATCGCCCTCTATGACGCGGCGAAAGCCGCTGACTGGACGCGGGTCATGGAGTTGCAGCGGCCTTTGTGGCGGGTCAACGA
>NZ_DAMBUH010000014.1:3099-12248 GCF_032053605.1 Tianweitania sp. | reverse complement strand
CGCGCGCTATTCGATCGCGGCCTGCATCAAGACGGCCTTGCAGTTGCAGGGCTTTGCCGTCGGCGATCCGATCGCACCGCAGGTGCCGCTGGATGAGGCCGCACGCAACGAGATCGCCGAGGTTCTGCGCTCCGTGGGTGCGCTGTAGAACCGCCGTCAACACCGAAATGCCTTTGTCGACACCAGGGCGCCGCAGCTTGTGAACGCGGTTCGAGCCCAGGGGACGACACGTTAATGCTCAGGTAAATGTTTATGACTTCCACCCAAATCATCATCGACTGCGATCCCGGCATCGACGATGCCATTGCGCTTCTGGCGGCGTTCGTGTCGCCGGAACTGGAGATCCTCGGGATCACGCCCGTATCGGGCAACCAGCCGCTGGAACGCACGGTGCGCAACGCCTTGCAGATCTGCGAACTTGGCGGGCGCACCGACATCCCGGTCTATCCCGGCTCCCACCGTCCGCTGTTGCGCGACGTGATCCGCGGCCAGTTCCATGGGCAGTCCGGGCTCGGCAACACCAACCTGCCGGAGCCGAAAAAGCGTGCCGAGCAGAAGGGTGCGGTGGAGTTTCTGGTGGACCGGCTGGGCGAAGCCGCGCGGGCGGCCAAGCCGATTACGCTGTGCTGCCTCGGTCCGCTGACCAACATCGCCATGGCGCTGCGGATCGATCCAGGCATCGCTGCCGGCATTGCCCGCATCGTGATGATGGGCGGCGCTTATCGCGAGCCGGGCAACCGCACCATGACCGCCGAGTTCAACATGCTGGCCGATCCGCATGCGGCGCATATCGTCTTCTCGTCCGACATTCCGATCGTCGCGCTCGCGCTGGATGCCACGCATCAGGTGATCCTGACGCCGGAGCATGTCGAGCAGTTTGCCTCCGTCAGCGGCCGGATTGCCTCGACCGTTGCCGACCTGATGGCCTTCTGGGACCGCAATCAGGTGGAGCGTTATGGCTCGCGCGGCGGGCCGCTGCATGATCCGCTCGTGATCGCTTTCCTGCTGGCCCCTCACCTGTTCCAGACCAAGCGCGCCCGCGTGTTCATCGAGCACGAAAGCGAGCTGTGCATGGGGCAGACGGTGGCTGACTGGTACAATAAGAGCGGCTTGGAGCCGAACGCTGAGATCGTTGCCCATGTGGACGCCGAGGGTGTGATCGCGCTCTTTCTCGACCTGTTTTCCCGCTACAGAAACGAGCGCGCTGCATGAGCCGCATCTCCGTCATCATCGACACCGATCCCGGCGTGGACGATGCGGCTGCGATCATGCTCGCACTCGGATCGCCCGAGATCGACCTGCGCGGTGTGACTGTGGTGGCCGGCAATGTCGGGCTACAGGCGAGCGTTGCCAATGCGTGCAGGATCGTGGCACTGGCTGGAAGGCGTGACGTGCCGGTGTTGGCGGGTGCGGCCCTTCCGCTTGTCGGCAAGCAGGCCTTTGGCAAATATGCCCATATCGGCAACTTTCCCGACGATCTCGTGCCGAACACCGATTATGAGCCGGCGACGCTTTCGGCCGTGCGCTTCATTGCCGAACAAGCACGCGTGGCCGCCGCCGACGGACGCGGCATCACGATCTGCGCCATCGGCCCGCTGACCAACATCGCGCTGGCGCTGCGGCTGCACCCGGATGTGGCCCGCGGCATCGAGAGCATCGTGATCATGGGCGGCGCGTTCACCGCGCTCGGGCATCGCACGCCGTTCGCCGAGTACAACATCCTCGCCGATCCGCATGCCGCCGACATCGTGTGGCACTCCGGTGTGCCGGTGGTTCTTCTGCCGCTCGACGTGACGCTGCAGGCGCTGTTTGTTGAACAGGATTTCGCCGCTATGGAAGCGCAGGGCAGCCCCTGCGGCAAGTCGCTGGCCGGGCTTCTGCGCCGGTTCGACCGCAGTGACCTCAAGCGTTACGGCAGGCCCGGCGGGCCGATCCATGATGCGATGACGGTTGCCTGGCTGTTGCAGCCGGAACTGTTTTCAGGCAGCCACTGCGCCATTGGCGTGACACTTTACGGCCCCACCGCCGGCCAGACCTGGGCGGATCTTCACGGCAAAACCCAGCAGCGCCCCAATGCCTGCGTGATGACCCATGTCGACCAGGCCGGTTATCGCCGGCTGGTGGTGGATCGCATCGCAAGGCTTGGTGCGACGCCGCGACCAACGACCCCGAAAAGGGAGTTCCACGCATGAGCAGTTACCTCTTTAGCCGCGTCATCCAGACGATCGTGACGCTGTTCGTCATGAGCCTTCTGGTGTTCGTGGGCCTTTATCTCGTCGGCAATCCCGTTGATGTGCTTCTGAGCTCATCGGCGACACCCGCCGAGCGGCTGGAGGTCATTCAGGCCTTTGGTCTCGACCGACCGGTCTGGGAGCAGTATTTCGTGTTCCTGAGCAAGGCGCTGACAGGCGATCTCGGCAACTCCTTCGTGTTCAACCAGCCGGCGCTCGACCTGATCCTGCAGCGGATGCCCGCAACGCTGGAACTCGCTTTCGTGGCGCTGGTGATGGCGCTGGTGCTGGGCATTCCGCTCGGCATCTATGCCGGCTTGAAGCCGCATAGCCTGGTTTCCAAGTCGATCATGACCTTCTCCATCCTCGGCTTCAGCCTGCCGACCTTCTGGATCGGCCTGATCATGATCATGGTGTTCAGCGTGCAGCTCGGCTGGCTGCCGGCATCCGGGCGCGGCCAGACGGTCGACCTGTTCGGCGTGCCGGTGAGCTTCCTGACCTGGGACGGGCTGAGCCACCTGATCCTGCCGGCCTTCAACCTCGCGCTGTTCAAGATCTCGCTGGTGATCCGCCTCACGCGGGCTGGCGTGATGGAGGTGATGCAGCTTGATTTTGTGCGCTTTGCCCGTGCCAAGGGCATGCCGGAAAGCCGCATCCTGCGTGTTCATGTAATGAAAAACACGCTGATCCCGCTGATTACGGTGATCGGCCTCGAACTCGGTTCGCTGATCGCCTTTGCCGTGGTGACCGAAACGATCTTCGCATGGCCGGGCATGGGCAAGCTGATCATCGATTCCATCGCCGTGCTCGATCGTCCCGTCGTGCTCGCTTACCTCATGATCACCGTCATCATGTTCAGCGTCATCAATCTCGTGGTTGACATTCTATATTCCGTCGTCGATCCGCGCGTCCGTTTGGAAGGAGGTTCGCGATGAGCAACCCTCACGAACTCTCGACCTCGGTTCATGCTGGAACGGAAACGCTGGTAGCGCCTGCCGTGTCGCCCTTGAAGCGCACCTTCATCGCGCTGCTGCATAATCGTCTGGCGCTGACGGGCCTGATCATCACTGGCATCCTGTTGCTGGCGGCGATCCTTGCCCCAGTGCTGGCGCCGCAGGATCCGTATGACCTGGCGCAGCTCGACATCATGGACGGGCGGCTGGCACCGGGCGGCGAAAGCATGTCGGGCCTGCATTATTGGCTTGGCACCGATACGCAGGGCCGCGACCTTGTCAGCGCCATCATGTACGGGCTGCGCACTTCGATCCTCGTTGGCATCGTCAGTGCGGCCGTTGCGCTGGTGATCGGCACAAGCATCGGCCTGTTCAGCGCCTATGCCGGCGGTCGGACCGATGCGGTTCTGATGCGCATCGTCGATATTCAGCTCAGCTTCCCGTCGATCCTGATCGCGTTGATCTTTCTGGCCATTCTCGGCCAGGGCATCGACAAGATCATCATCGCGCTGGTGGTGACGCAATGGGCCTATTATGCCCGCACGGTGCGCGGTTCGGCGCTGGTGGAAAGCAAGCGCGCGTATATCGAAGCGGCGCGCTCGATGGCACTGCCGGACCGCAGCATCATCTTCCGCCACATGCTGCCGAACTGTTTGCCGCCGCTGATCGTAGTGGCCACGATGCGCGTGGCTTACGCTATTATGCTGGAAGCGACGCTGTCCTTCCTCGGCATCGGTTTGCCGGTGACGGAACCTTCGCTCGGCCTGCTGATCTCCAACGGCTTCGAATATATCCTGTCGGGCGATTACTGGATCAGCTTCTTCCCAGGCATCACGCTGCTTCTTCTTACCGTAGGCATCAACCTGATCGGTGATGCGCTGCGCGACATCCTCAATCCGCGCCGGGAGGGCTGACCGATGACCAGACCGATCCTTTCGATTGACGACCTCAACACCGCCTTCAAGGTGGGCGGCGAATGGCGCAACGTGATCCGCGATGTCACCTTCGACATCGCCGAGCGCGAGACGGTGGCGGTGGTCGGTGAATCCGGTTCCGGCAAGAGCGTCACCGCCATGTCGATCATGCGGCTGCTTGGGCCCAACGCCCGCTCGACGGGGCGCATCGAGTTCGAGGGCCAAGACCTGCTATCGCTCCCGATGGACGCGATGCAGCACATTCGCGGCAACCGCATCGGAATGATCTTCCAGGAGCCGATGACCTCGCTCAACCCGGTGCTGAAGATCGGCGACCAGATTACCGAAGTGCTGATGCAGCATCGCGGCATGGATCAGGCTAAGGCTCGGGCCGAAGCCGTGCGCCTGCTCGACAAGGTGCGCATCCCTTCCGCCCAGGCGCGGCTCAACGAATATCCGATGAGCTTTTCCGGCGGCATGCGCCAGCGCGTGGTGATCGCGATTGCGCTGGCCTGCGAACCGAAGCTGCTGATTGCCGACGAGCCAACGACGGCGCTCGACGTCACCATTCAGGCGCAGATCCTGGAGCTGATCAAGACGCTGCAACAGGAAGAGGGCATGTCGGTTCTCTTCATCACCCATGACATGGGCGTGGTGGCCGAGATTTCCGACCGCACGGTGGTGATGTATCGCGGCGACATCGTGGAAGCCGACACGACCGAGCGCATCTTCCGCGACGCGGCGCATCCTTATACCCGTGCCCTGCTTTCGGCTGTGCCGCAGCTCGGCTCCATGACCGGTGAGCCGCGCCCGCTGCGCTTCCCGATCGTCGATATGCGCACCGGCGAAGCGCAGCCGGTGAAGCCGACCGCCGACACGGTGCGGACCGACGAAGCGCCGATCCTCAAGGTCGACCATCTCGTCACGCGCTTTCCGGTGCGCAAGGGTATCCTCCAGCGCACGGTCGGTAACATCCATGCGGTGGAAGACGTGTCGTTCGAACTGCGCAAGGGTGAGACCCTGTCGCTGGTCGGTGAATCCGGTTGCGGCAAGTCGACGACTGGCCGTTCGATCATCCGCTTGACCGATCTCACCTCCGGTTCTGTGACGATCAGCGGCCGAGACGTGGCAAGCGCTTCGAAGACGGAACTGGCAAGCATCCGCCGTGATGCGCAGATGATCTTCCAGGACCCGTTCGAAAGTCTCAATCCGCGCATGCGGGTGGGCGACGCTATTGCCGAGCCGATGGTGACACATGGCCTCGTGAACCGCGCCGATGCAAGGCAGCGTGTGGGCAAACTGCTCGAACAGGTCGGTCTGTCGCCCGCGATGGCCGACCGTTTCCCGCACGAGTTTTCCGGCGGACAGCGCCAGCGCGTCTGTATCGCGCGTGCGCTGGCGCTCGATCCCAAGCTGATCGTGGCGGACGAATCCGTGTCTGCGCTGGACGTTTCGATCAAGGCGCAGGTGATCAACCTGATGCTCGATCTGCAGGAGCAGCTTGGACTCGGCTATCTCTTCATCAGCCATGACATGGCGGTGGTGGAGCGCATCAGCCATCGCGTGGCGGTGATGTATCTGGGCGAGATCGTCGAGATCGGTCCGCGCCAGGCGGTGTTCGAAAATCCGCAGCATCCCTATACGCGCAAGCTGATGTCAGCGGTCCCGATCGCTGATCCGACGCGCCGGCGGGTGCGCAACATTTCGAACGACGAGATCCGCAGTCCCTACCACGATGCCGGCTACGCCCCTGCTCCGCTTCATTATCAGGAAGTCAGCGCGGGTCACTTCGTGCAGATGCAGGCAGTGGAAAAGGCTGCGTAAGAGACTGCGCGGTCGCGGACGGAGTGCCGTTCGCGACCACGTGACATGCTCAGTCGGTCGGGGATTCCGCTGCCATCATGCGCAAATCCTCGGCGCCACGCATGGCGTGTTCGGCAATATCGTCGAACAGATGCGCCAGTTCGGCAAAGACGGGACGATCGGAGTCCTGCCAGCTGATCTCTTCCAGCTCAGCAAGCAGATCCACCAGAGCCGCAATAGCGGCGCGGTGCTGACGCGACGACAGAAGATGCCGTCGCGTCTCACGCTGTTTTTCCATCGCTGCAAAGCGGTGCAGCGCATCGTTGACGCGCTCGCGACAACCGCAATCCAACGCCACCGTACCGATGATCCCCTCGATGCGATGCACGAAGTCTTCTGCGTTCTGGCGGGGCGTGAGGACCTGGTGGAAGTTCATGCCGCCACCCACTTCATGCCGGGCTGCCCATGGAGAAAGCCGTTGGCGTAGGGCGCGGCTGCGTAAAGGTTGCGCAGTGCTGCCATCGCTTCCTGCGCCGAAAGGGCGCCGTCTCGGACTTCTGCATAAAGCCGCGCGACCGCAACCATGTCGCAATCCTGCGGGGAGAGTCGCAGATGCGTGACACCGATCTTGGCAAGTCCACCCAGATCGTGGAGCAGCACCTGGCAATGCCGCGACATGGTCTGCACGCCGTTGACGGTCAAAAAGGACTGACCATCCAGCGTGTCGACATCAAGCCCATCCGGCTCTTCACCGCAGACGAATTTGCAGTTGTCCTTCGTGTTGCCCTTGGCGCGGGCATGGGCGCATCGCGCCGAGATGGCGAGCGGCAGGCGACCGAACGCGATGACCTCGAACTCAACGCCCGGCGCACCGGCAATGATCGACCCGATTGATGTCGCAGACAGTTCGGGGCCGATGCAGATGCGTGACGCACCTTTGCGTGCAAGGAGCGCGGCGGTAGCGCCATTATAGACGTTGACGAAGGGACCGATGCGGTGCGGCTTGCCAACAAGCAGGCGAAGCGCCGAAAGATCGTTGGCTTCCACCATGGCCTGCCCTGCCGCCAGCCGGCGCGTGGCGATGGCTTCACGTTCGAGCGTGACGAGGGCCAGCGAGGCGACCGCCACATCCTTGCCGGCGTCGGTCAGCCGCATCACCACATCATCGAGGTAAGGCTTGATGAAGTGGTCGCGCTTGGAGCAGACAACTTCGCCGAGCGTCACCGCATCGACATCCTCGCTATCTGCCACCCGATAATAAAAGTCGCGCCATTTGTCGCCGGCCCAAAGGTAGGGGACCGGACCCATGGTGATCTTGAGTGCTGCCTGATCGGTCATGTCAGCGCCACTTCTTTTCATAGGCTCCGGACGTGGTTTGCTGCCCTTCGCTGAGCTTGCGCAGTTGCGCGACATGGGCTGGGCGTGCTTCCGGCGAGGCAGACAAAGCGCGGCGCAGGCTCGAGACGACTTCGGCCACATAGGCCTTGCCACGCTGTCGACCCTCGATCTTCAGCGCCTTCACGCCGGCCGCCCGCAAGGCATCGAGGTGATCCATGACGTCCAGGCTGACCGGATCCTCGAACGCATAAGCGTCGCTGTCGGCGATGTGGAAGCGCCCCTTGCAGAGCGTCGGGTAGCCGGCAGGCTCGTTCTTGCCGAAGCGGTTGATGGTGAAGCCGCCGAGCTCCGACACCATGTCGGCGCCATCTTCGCGGTAGCGCACATGACTGGCCGGGGAGCACACACCCTGCATGTTAGGCGACTTGCCAGTGACATAGGATGATAGGGAGCACCGGCCTTCGGCCATGACGCAAAGGCCGCCAAAAGCGAAGACTTCGAGTTCGCAGCTGACCTGCCGTGCAAGGGCTGCGATCTCAGCCACGGTGAGCACGCGCGGCAGCACCAGCCGTTTCGCCCCGAAGCTTTCCACCAGGAAGTTGACGGCATCGGCGTTGGAAGCGGATGCCTGAACCGAAACATGCAGCCGTTGGTCTGGATGCCTGGTGGCGACGTAATCCATCAAGGCCATGTCGGCGAGGATCAGGGCAGTCGCACCAGCCGCCGCCGCATCGTCGGCCGCGCGATACCAGATGTCCTCGGCGCCGGCGCGCATGAAGGTGTTGAGCGCGACATAGGTGTCGACGCCGCGCGACCGGCCAAAGGCGATCGCCGTCTTCATCTCGTCGCGCGTAAAGTTGAGGCCGGGAAAATTGCGGGCGTTGGTTTCGTCGCGAAATCCGCAGTAGATGGCGTCGGCGCCGGCTTGAACGGCCTCGCGGTAGGCCGCGGGCGTGCCGGCAGGGCAGATCAGCTCCATGTCAGGCCAACCCCTCCAGCGCACGGCTGCGCACCCGAATGGCCAGTTCCTGGAACGGCACGGCAAAGGGTCCGGCCAGACCCGCGAGGTCCTTCGGCAGGTCGAAGCCGCAATCGTCCAGGGCGTTGCGCAGGGCGAGCATCGCTTCCATGTCGCCGGTTACGCTGAGGCTGCGCGAGAAGAACATAGCATCGCCGTCGATCCGGCCTTCCAGCAGGGCCAGCAGCATGACGAGCGGGCCGTTGACGGCTGCATCGGTGTCCGGCGCCTGCCGCTTTCGGTACACTGAGATCGATGGCGTTGCCGGGTGGATCAAAAAGGCAAGATCCAGATCCGTCGGGCTGAAGCCGAACCGTTTCTCCGCATAAGAACCCAGCCGGTCGAACAGATTGGGATGCTGGCGCAGCGCGCGCCGGAACACGGCGTCGACGATCTTCTGCACCACCGGCAGGGGCGTTGTGTTCACGGCGAGAACGAGAGGGCGTGGAATATCCATCGGGCGCTTCTGATTGAGTAAGTCCTCGCCTGTCCTATCGAGCTTCATTCATGCTGCCTTTGATCAAGCGCAAGGAAGAAGCCATTTCCTTGCGATAACCGTCGGCGCCATGTCATGCCCCTTCCTTCCCGTCCCTCGTCATCCGATCGCTAGGCATCTGCGCGGTTTCCTTCAGATCCTGGAAGACCGCGGTCTTCTCAGGCGGATCACGGTCCCGATCAGCGTCCAGCACGAACTCACCGAAATTCATAGCCGGGTGCTGCATGCGGGCGGACCGGCCCTGCTTGTCGAAAATGCGGTGCTGGCAGATGGCCGTGCCGCCTCGATGCCGGTGGTCGTGAACCTGTTCGGCACGGTCGAGCGCGTGGCGCTTGGGATGGGGCTGGATGAAACCGATCTGCCGCGTCTTGGCGAAGCCATGGCCGATCTTCGCGC
>NZ_DAMBUH010000014.1:0-3077 GCF_032053605.1 Tianweitania sp. | reverse complement strand
GTGAATTTCGGATCGCTGCCGATCCAATGGTGCTGGCCGGGCGAGCCAGCGCCGCTGATCACATGGCCATTGGTGATCACCCGAGCGCCGGACGATCCGCATGACATCAATGTCGGCATTTATCGGATGCAGGTGTTGAACAGGAACCAGGCGATCATGCGCTGGCTGCCGGCGCGCGGCGGTGCGCGCCATCATCGCGCCTGGCAGAAGCTTGGACGCGACATGCCGGTCGCGATCGCGATCGGTGCCGATCCGGCAACGATCCTGGCAGCCGTGATGCCGCTGCCCGAAGGCATGAGCGAGCTTTCCTTCTCCGGCGTGCTGCGGCGCAAGGCCGGTCGTATCGGGCGCGGCCTCAGCGTCGACCTGCCCGTTCCAGCCGAAGCGGAAATGGTCATCGAGGGGAGCGTCTCGGTTGCCGAGACTGCTCCGGAGGGTCCTTACGGCGACCATACCGGCTACTTCAATTCGGTGGAGCCGTTTCCGGTGATGACCGCCTCCGCCATCACGATGCGCCGCGATCCACTCTACCTTTCGACCTTTACCGGGCGGCCGCCTGACGAGCCCTCGCGGCTGGGTGAAGCCATGACGCCGTTGTTCGCGCCTTTGGCCAAGCGCCAGTTTCCCGAAATCTCCGACCTTTGGTTGCCGCCGGAAGCCTGCTCCTATCGCGCCATGGTTGTTGCGATCGACAAGCGCTATCCCGGACAGGCGCGGCGGGTGATGATGGGCTTGTGGTCCATGCTGCCTCAATTCAGCATGACAAAGCTGATCATCGTCGTCGATCCCGACATCAATGTGCGAAAGTGGGACGATGTGATGTGGGCGCTCTCGACCCGCTTCGATGCGCCGCGCGATCTTGTTGTCATTCCGGACACGCCGATCGACTATCTCGACTTCGCCTCCCCACAGCCCGGCCTCGGCGGCAAGCTTGGTCTGGATGCCACCAACAAGATCGCACCCGAAACCAGCCGCGAATGGGGAACGCCGCTGTCGATGAGCGATGCGGTGATCGCGCGAGTGGATGCGCTTTGGCCGGAGCTTGGACTGACGCGGTAGACGGTCAGGCGTCGATCGTGTGGCTCAGGAACGGAGCGATGGCCTTTCGATCAACTGCGATGCCGAGACCCGGCATCGTGTTGACCTGCAGCGTTCCGTCTTGGCCGATCGCCTGTTCCGGTGGGTTCTCAAGTACCTGCACATAGGTGTTGGCGTCGCTGAAGTAGGGATAGACTTCCAGGTTCATGGCGTTGGGAATGGCGGCGCAGAGAGACAGAGATGCGGCCGAGCAGAGTGAGCTGGCGCAGTTGTGCGGGGAAACGCGGGCGTTGTAGGTTTCCGCCATGCCGGCGATTTGGACGGCTTCGAACATGCCGCCGCAGTTGGCGATGTCGGGCATGACGATGGACACCGCACCCGTATCCAGCACGTTGCGGAAGCCGGCGCGGCCGTAAACGCGTTCACCTACGGCAATAGGGATGGCGTGGCGGCTGGCGACCTTGGACAGGCCAGCGAGATTGAAGGGGTCGAGCGGCTCCTCGATCCAGGTGATGTCTAGGTCGCGGCAGGTATCCAGGAAGCGGATGAGCTGGTCGTCGGCAACACCGCCGGACAGATCGAGCATCAGCTCGATGTCGGGACCGACTTCCGCGCGCAACGCCTTGACGCGCTCCACCGCACGCTTGAAGCGACCATCATCAACGGCGCGTGCGGACACATGGCGGAAGGTGCCGTCCAGCAGTTCATGGGCGAAGGGATAGGATTTGAGGCTGCGGAAGCCATCCGCGAGCGGGCGGGCGGCGGCTTTCGCCCAGTTCACCACGTCGTCATGCTCGTGGTTCCAGCCATTGGCGTAGAGCTTGACCTGGCTCCGCATCGCGCCGCCGAGCAGCTCATGCACCGGCAGATTGGCCGCCTTGCCCTTGATGTCCCAAAGCGCGAGTTCGATGGCGCTGAGCGCCGCGAAGGTAATGGCTCCGCCGCCCTTCGCCCAGAAGGACTGGTCGTAAAGATCTTGCCAGATCATGCGGATTTCGGACGCGTTGCGGCCGATGATCTGCGCCGCCATGTCTTCCAACATCCCGGCAAGCGCGGGCGCGCCATAGCCATAGGCGACGCCCGCTTCGCCGAAGCCGCTGATGCCTTCATCGGTTTCGATCTCGACCAGCACTGGCCGCAAACCGCCGCCTTCGATGCGATAGATGCGGATAGTGCTGATCTTCATGGAACGGTCCTTCCGGCAGTGCTGGCGCGCTTGGTCTTACTTGTGGGCGGTGACGACGATCTCAATCAGCGTGGTGCCGCCGAGATCGGCAACGCCGACGGTGGCGCGGGTCGGGAAGGTGTCCGTCGACAGCCATTCCTTCCAGACCTTGTCCATCTCGGGCTTCAGGTTCATGTCGGTAATGAAGATCGTGGCCGACAGGAGCTTGGTTTTGTTTGAACCGGCCTGCGCGAGATAGGTGTCGAGCTTGGCCAGGATTTCCTTGGTCTGGCCGGCCATGTCGAGGCTTTCGTCATCGCAGGTCGTGCCGCCAACGAAAACGAGGCCGCTATGCTCCACGACGCGGTGCATGATCGGGGTCTGGAGATGGCGGTTGGTCATGGGTTCGGTCCTTTCGGGTTGGATACGGGTTCGGGGCGGCGGCCGGTGACGGCAAAAACGGCGTCCTCGATCTGCGGGAGGGCTGCGAGTTCGGACAGGCGCACCGGCTTGATCGGCGCGCGCAGGCGATAGGTGCCGATTTCGGCCGGGCTGACGCCGCGGCTTTCCGCCATGATCTCTGTGACAGTGGAAGCGCAAAGGCGGCCCTGGCACGGGCCCATGCCGCAGCGGAGAAAGGTCTTCAGCTGGTTCGGGCCGGGCGATACAGGATGTCGAGGAAGGCGCGGCCGCGACGGTAACGGCGGCGCTGCTGCTTCAGTGGGGTCAGACGGGATTGGGCATCCGTTTGTTCTAGCAGGCCGAGATCGGAAAGAGCGCCGAGCGCCGCGATGCGGCCTTCAACGGCGGCGTGGTCGGCACCGCCGATACCGGCGCCGTCGCCGGCGGCAAACAGGCCGGGAACGGACAAGCG
>NZ_DAMBUH010000013.1:46830-60846 GCF_032053605.1 Tianweitania sp. | reverse complement strand
GGTCGCGGTTGCGGCCGGCATGGGGCCGATCGCGCTGGGCACCGACGGTGGCGGCTCAATCCGCATTCCCGCCGCCTGCTGCGGCGTCGTCGGCTTCAAGGCGACGCTTGGCGTCATCCCGCACCTTCAGCTGCCCGACCTTTTCGGCGCCAATTCCTATGTTGGCCCAATGGCCCGCAACGTCGCCGATGCTGCCCTGCTCTTCGAAGCCATTGCCGGCCCGGATACGCGGGATCCTTACGGCCAGGCAGCCCACCAGTTGCATGAGGCGGGCAAAGTCTCGCTGAAAGGCCTGCGCATTGCCTACATTGCTAATGGCGGCGCCCGCGTGGAGCGTGAAGTCGCCGCCATCACGCGCAGCGCCGTCGAAAAGCTGGCGCGTGAAGGCGCGATGGTCGAGGAAACCGAGATCGACTTCAAATCCTACGAGCCAGTATTCCTGACCATGCTCCGCGTCGGCCTTGCCGCCCGCGCGGGTCCGGCAGTGAAGGGCCGCGAGGACATGGTGGCGACGTCGCTGATCGACACATTCGCCCTCGGTAAGTCCTACTCTGCCGTTGCCTTTTCGCAGGCGACGAACGCACGCACCCTGCTCTTCAACCAGTTCCAGGATCTCTTCGGGCGTTTCGACCTTATCGTCTCGCCGACGCTGACCGCCCCGCCGCTCCCGATCGACATCGACCCGACCGGAGATATAGAGATCGATGGCCACAACGAAGGCACGGTGCGCGGCGCTTGGTATCCATTCACCTTCCCTCAGAACCTTACCGGGCACCCCGCAATTTCGATCCCATCAGGTCGCACCTCGAAAGGCCTCCCAATCGGACTGCACATCTGTGCGCCATGGTATCGCGATCGGTCGCTTTTGAAGATTGCTGAACTAATGGAGCAGCGTCTGGGCTGACGCGACGCAAGGTAAGCGAGAATGGGTTCGCGACCTCATTACCTAGCTTGCCGTTTTGGCTGCACAAGAACCCGAGAACTTGATGCCGTAAGTTGAGCCCGAGTCCTACATGCAGTCTCACCCCTGGATGGTTGCGCAAGCGTAAAGCTACGCTGCAAGCAAAAAGCGTTGGGTATTCCCGCCAAAAAACGACGGACAATCGAAGGGGGGATGTACGGCGACGCTGCGATCCGAGGGTTGGACGGTGAACGCCAAACGTGTCGAGCGCATCTGGCGGCGGGAGGGGCTGAAAGTTCCCCAGAAGCAACCGAAGGGCGTCTCTAGCTTAACGATGGATCGTGCATCCGGCTTTGGCCCGAGCACCCAAACCAAGTCTGGTCCTATGACTTCGTCGAAGGCCGGACCCGTAATTGCCGGAAGTTCCGCATGCTCAACATCATCGAAGAGTTCACCCAAGAGTGCCTGGCGATCAGGATCGACCGCAAGCTCAACTCAACCGACGTCATCGACGTTCTGTCAGACCTGTTCATCCTGCGCGTTGTGCCTTGCCATGTTCGTTCCGACAACGGCCCGGAGTTCATCGCCAAGGCCGTGCGCGACTGGATCGTGGCCGTTGGCGCGAGGACCGCGTTCATCGAACCGGGAAGCCTTTGAGAGAACGGCTACTGCGAGAGCTTCAACTCGAAGCTGCGCGACGAACTGCTCAACGGTGAGATCTTCTGCAGCCTCGCCGAGGCAAAGGTCGTCATCGAGGCATGGCGGCGCTACTACAACACCCGAGAGGCCGCGCTCATCACTCGGTTACAAACATCCGGACCAGAGGCCATCGTCTGGCCGCCGTAGCCACCTGGTGCACCTCCATCATCGGCACAGGCGATGGCCCCAAAGCCGATCATGCATTAGGACTGAAGCCAAACCATCTTATGGGGTCAGGCCAGCAGAGACTCGGAACGCGTTCCTCCAATGCAGCAAGCTGAGCAACAGCCAAGTCGTCGGATGGTTGTTGCCTTACAAGGTCTGGCAACCGGCGTAGGGAGCTTTGTAGCTTCATAAACTTACGCTGGATATGGGCTGATGCAGGGCGTCCCATTGTGAACGAGCCCCCAAAATTTTTTGCTGCCCAGTCATCTATAATGGTTCCTTGGTCGGTATACCTGCATTCTTGGTTTTACCGTCAACTTGATGCTCGGCGTCGAAGGCCAATGAAATAATGTTAGCTCCGGCTTGGATGACGGGGGATGGATGCGCCGCTTACGGCAGTTGGTGCGACCACGTAGGACAAGGACGCGTCGCGGGATCAATACGCTTGTCGCGCCAGCTGAAATGCGCAGCGCGACGCTGCAAGTATCGACCTATTGAGAGACCCACTTATGCACTGAGGCTTACCCGGCTCATAAATGGCCTCTTCAATCGACCTGATTTTTGAGCAAAAAGGAACTTTTCTCGTTTCAGCAAAAAATTCTTTCAGTAAAGACTATAACTGATACATCCGATTTCTTTTTACAGCAGCGGGGTTCCAGTGCCAGATCTTAGACGGAATCGGACTACGGTGGTCATCGGTGGCGGCATCATCGGCCTGACGATCTGCATAGAGCTCCTTAAAGCCGGCCATCGGGTTATCCTTGTTGAACCTGGAGATGTTGGAGGAAAGCAGTCTGCATCTTACGGAAATGGTGCCTGGATCAACCCAGGCGCAATCATGCCTATATCAGTGCCAGGTCTGTGGAAGCGTGTACCTGGCTTTCTCCTGGACCCAACGGGTCCTTTCGTCATCCGCTGGCGTTACCTTCCGCAGCTTCTTCCTTGGCTTGCCCGCTTTATTGCGGCGGGGCGAAGTTGGGAACGGATAGAGAAGTGTGCAGCGGCACGCTTCCAGCTTTGTCGCGATACGGTCGAGGATCACCTTGCGTTGGCAGAAGAAGCAGGTGTCACTTCCCTTGTACGTCGATCGGGACTTCACTTTGTCTACCGCGACCGCTCTGAATATCTTCAAAATTCAAGAGAGTGGACTATGCGCATACGATTTGGCCTGCGGGTTAGCGAAATCAATCAGGCCGAACTCCGGCAATTTGAGCCCACACTCTCTGGAGACTATACTTTTGGTGCCAGCATTGATGACGGAGCCTTCCTTCTGGATCCTGGCGAATATTGCGCGGCACTGGAACGTCTCTTTATCAGTCGTGGCGGCGAGCGCGTCTGTGGATATGCTAGAAGGCTAAACACAGAGCAGGATCGTTTGAAGTCCGTACAAGTCGATCAAACAACTTTGGATTGTGATCGAGCTGTGATCGCCGCGGGTGCCTGGTCTGCCACCCTCGCCCGCCAAGTAGGCGACAAGATCCCACTGGTGTCAGAACGAGGGTATCATGTGGTCGTCGAGATGGGCGACGACATGCCCCGCAACACGCTCATGCCAAGCGACGGCAAGATGGCGGTAACGCCAACGTCGGGTGGCTTGCGACTCGCTGGGCAAGTCGAACTCGCGTCGGTTGACGCTGCGCCCGATTGGCGCCGTACGGACATCCTGCTCAGTTTCGCCCGCAAGATGTTCACTTCAAGCGCCGCCCAGAAGGCAAAGGTCGTGGATCGATGGATGGGCCACCGTCCTTCAACACCTGACGGTTTGCCTTCGATCGGAACAGCGACGGGTTGCCCGGACGTCGTGCATGCTTTTGGACATGGCCACTCCGGTCTCTGCCAGGCCCCTGCCACCGCGAAGCTCGTGCGTGCCTTGATTGACGGGACCCATCCGCCCTTCGACAGCGCTCCTTACATGCCGCAGAGGTTCCAGTGATGAGCGAGCAGTTGCTCTACCTATCGCGTTCTGACATCATTGAACTTGCTATAACTCCTGAAGAGGCACGTCAGGCCATAAATTCGGGGTTCAGAGACCATTTCGCGGGATTGAACCGCGCTTTGCCGAAAACTTCCTTGGATATTGGGCCCGGCCACGGTTTTCAGTCCATGTCGGCGGCATCTCAGGCGAAGCAAGCAGCCTGCATGAAATGGGTTGCAATGGCTCCTGTCGCCGCTGGCGGATCAGGACGCGGGATCAACGGGATCGTTTGCGTTAATGATTACGAAAGCGGAACGCCTTTGGCGATTATGGATGGAGACGAGCTGACCTTGATACGCACCGCAGCTATGTCTGCGGCTGCCGCTGCCTACCTTGCGCCCCCGGAGCCGCAATCGATTGGTATGGTGGGATGCGGCGAGCAGGCATATGCCCACCTCAACGCTTTCCGTAGCCTGTTCCCCAGCCTGAGTGAGATCATAGCCTTCAGTCGAAGCCGCTCGTCCGCCGAGCAACTTTGCCGAAAGGCTCGCGAACAAGGCCTGGATGCTTCGTACGCTGACGTTTCAGCAGATCTGCTTAGCCGATCCGACATCGTCATCTCTATGGTGCCAGGTGCGCCGGGACTCGAAGCCTTCCTTGATGCGCGGCTACTGCGCCCATCCAGTTTTGTATCGGCCGTTGACATAGGCCGTAGTTGGTTGCCCGACAGCTTCGCCGCATTCGACCGGCTCGCAACTGACAGCCTTGCCCAGAGCAAGGCACCCTATGACGTTAACGGAAAGCCCGTCTCAACTGCTCTCTTCGACAGCGATCTTGCAGGCTTGGCAGGGGGCGGCACTCCGAAGCGAGTTTGTGGCAAGCGATCTCTATTCTGCTTCCGCGGCTTCGGTCTTGGTGACCTGGCGCTTGCGGGCCTAGCGCTAGCACGCGCACGGGAGATGAAGATCGGAACCGTTCTACCCAGGTAGAGCCTAGGTCCGCGGTCGATGAGAGACCGCAGGCCAGAAGCAGCCGCTTTTGCAGCGCCCCATGTGCTAACGGATGCGAATAGGCGAAGGTGCCGCTTCTCTCTACGCTTGCGGCATTAAGCGCATTCAAGCTCTGCCCCAGCCATGTTGTCTGCAGCCATGGCCGGACTTGTATTCGGATTGCAAGGTAGCCGGATAAGCAGAAGATTGCTTAGTTTTTGCATTGGAACACCTTCTAAGCTCTTCCGCTCAATTTGAACTTGGAAGGCGACGATCCAGTGTGCTCGCGGAACGCACGCGCGAAATGCCCGGCGTTGACGAAGCCGCATTGATACGCGATCTCGGAAATCGGCAATTCAGTTTTGCGAAGGAGTGACTTCGCCCGCTCGATCCGCAAGGTCATATAGGCATGCCCGGGACTTATCGACAAATTCGCCGAAAACAGTCGCTCCAGCTGACGTGGCGAGCAGTTTGTCCGCGATGCGATCTCGCTTACCGCTAGAGGCTCTAAGCAGTGATTTTGCATTAATAGGAGGGCTTGCCGGACCTTGAAGTTCGACACCTCGCCAAACAGGTTCTTGCTGGGCTGCAAGTCTCGATGGGTCCGAATGCGATCAAGCAGCAGGATCTCGGCAGCTTTTTCTGCCTCGCGCTCTCCGAGCGTCTTGGCAACGAGGGAAGCGGCAAGATCTGCAGCACCCGCTCCGCCGGCGCAGGTCGTTCGACCCCTGTCTATCAGAAACAACCGATCGGCTATCGCTTGGACGGCAGGATACGCTGATTGGAAGTCGGCAAGGTGCAGCCAACTGACACATGCTTTGTAGCCGTCTAGAAAGCCGTGCTCGGCCAGCGCAAAAGTTGCTGTGCAAAGCCCTATGATCGGCTTCTTTGCGCCTGCTGCTTGTTGCAGGAAGGCGATCTGCTCGCGCCCAAGAGATTTTGCCTTTCCCAGCAACCCTCCAACCAAGACAACAAAGTCGAAGTTGCCGGCATGAGATAGTTCAGCGGTTGGCAGAATTTCCAATCCGCAGCTTGATCGGATCGGCAGTCCCCGTGTCCCGAGGACCTGCCAGTCAAATGCGATGCGCCGGCTCCGATCCGCTTCGTCGCCCGCCAGCCGCAACGTGTCCACAAAGAGCGAGAACGGAGAAAGGGTGAATTCGTGGATCAGAATGAAGGCGAAGCGTATCGTCATTTCAATCACAGCCCCGACTCGTCCAACTCTTCAGATTTCCACTGTGATCAAAGCGCGCGGCTAGATAGATTGGCTTGTTCCATCCTTGTCCAGCCCTCCGCTGCCGCGCGGTCCAATCATCGCGTTCATGACCTCGCGCAACGTAACAAGCCCGAGCGGTTTGCCGTCTGCATCCGCGACCTCCAGGCGGTCAGCGCCTGTGTTTCGCAAAACTAGACTCGCTTCCTCCAAGGTCGCTTCCTCAGAAATGGTCGGGGATGAGCTGGGACCTTCAGTTTTAGGCAACGTAGAAGTGATTGATTTCACCCGGATCACGCGGCCGTAATTGACCGTTTCCACAAAGCGCGTGATGTAATCGTTAGCCGGGCGCATCAGAATATCCTGGCTCGTGCCTTGTTGCACAACTTCGCCGTCTCGAAGAATAGCGATACTGTCACTCAGGCGTAGCGCTTCATCTAGGTCATGCGTGATGAAGATGATCGTCTTGCGAATTTCCTTCTGAAGGTCGAGAAGGACACTCTGCATGTCCACGCGGATCAGCGGGTCAAGCGCGGAAAAAGCTTCATCCATCAGCAGGATCGGCGCATCGTTGGTGAGCGCACGGGCCAGGCCGACGCGCTGCTGCATGCCGCCTGAAAGCTGGTTGGGGTACTTTGTCTCGAAGCCCTTCAGGCCGACGCGTTCGATCCAGCGCATAGCAGACTCAAGCTGTTGTGCCCGGGGTACGTTTCGGACCTTCAGGCCGTAAAGAGTATTTTCCAGCACGTTCCGGTGGGGCAGAAGGCCGAATTTCTGGAAAACCATCGCCGTTTTGTTGCGGCGGAAGTCACGCAGCTGACTCGCATCAAGCGAGACGACGTCAGTGCCTTCGACCAGAACCTGTCCCGCAGTTGGTTCTATAAGTCTGTTGATATGACGAATAAGGGTCGATTTGCCTGAGCCAGAGAGGCCCATAATGACCTGCAGCGACCCGGCCGCTACATCGATATTGATGTCTCGCAGCCCAAGAACCTGATTGTGGCGGCTCAACAACTCCGCCTTCGTCATGCCCTTCTTCACATCATCCAGATGCGCGGCGGACGACTTACCAAAGATCTTGTATAGACCCTGGATCTTCACGCTCGCCGTGTTGGTGTTGGCACGATCAAGCATGGGCCACCTCTAGGTGCTTCTGAAGCCGGCGGCCATAGGCCTGGCTCACGCGATCGAAGATGATGGCGATGCCGACGATGGCCAGCCCGTTGAAGACGCCCAGCGTGAAATATTGGTTCGAGATCGCCTTCAGCACTGGTTGCCCGAGCCCTGGCACACCGATCATCGCCGCAATGACGACCATGCCCAGCGCCATCATGATGGTCTGGTTGATACCCGCCATGATCGTCGGCAGTGCAAGCGGAAGCTGCACATTTGTAAGCATCTGCCAACCCGAAGACCCGTAGGCGTCCGCCGCCTCTACGACGTCTTTGTCGACGAGCCGGATACCAAGATTGGTCAGGCGGATGATGGGAGGGACGGCAAAAATGACCACGGCGATCAGACCGGGTACCCGGCCGATGCCGAGCAGCATGACAACGGGAATGAGATAAACGAAGCTCGGCATCGTCTGCATGACGTCGAGAACGGGGTTCAGCACGTTTTGCAGCCGGTCAGACCTCGACATCGCAATGCCGACGGGAATGCCGATTGCGACGGCAAGTATGGTGCATACCAGGATCATTGACACAGTCTTCATCGTGTCGATCCACATGCCAAAAAATCCGATCAGCAACAGGGCCATGACGCAGGCAATTGTAAGACGAAGGCTGCGGCTGGCGGCCCAGGCAAGACCTGCAACGACCACGATGATCACCAACCAAGGCGTATTCGTCATCAACCACTCGAACTGGATCAAGAGGTATTGCAACGGCCGGAAAAGGTCTTCGATGCCCGAACCATAGCTCCGCGTGAACGTGCGAAACCCTTCGTCGATGGACTTCTTCAGGGCTCTTAGCGAAGCGTCGTCCATCTGGGGGAATGACTCGATCCACTCCATACCCATTCCTTCCATAAGCTTGACAGCTTGTGTCGTAAGCCATGCATTTACATGCAAGATTTTGTATATCACTTGTATACTTGGTTGACACAATCCGGATCAAGCGTCCAGTGTCGCTGTTCATCGTTCTTGTGGCCAAGGCCTATGATTGTCGCTTCAAAGCCAAAGCACGGTGGATCAATCCTCACCTGAAGGCACACCAATGAACAGAAAACATCTTTTTCTTGCGCCCTTGCTGCTAACGCTCGGGCTTGCATCTCCCGCCATGGCCGATTGCGGTGAAGTCACGATTGCCAATATGAATGCCCAAACAGCGGAGGCCCTTGCGGCCATCGATGAATTCATCCTGACGAATGGGTTCGGTTGCAGTGCAAGCCAGGTTTCGGGCGATACCGTGCCTGCAATCACTTCGATGATCGAGAAGGGCCAACCGGACATTATCCCGGAAGCTGCCCTCACCGTGGTTCCCGACCTGATCAAGCAAGGCGTGGATGCCGGCGCGATTGTGGAAACGGTTGATCCTCTTTCCGGTTCAGGCGAGCAGGGTCTGTGGGTGCCAAAGGCCCTTGTAGACAAATATCCCGAAGTCGCCACGCTGAAGGGCGCGCTGGCGCATCCCGAATTGTTCCCCGATCCGGAAGATCCGTCAAAGGGCGCAATCTACAACGGAGCGCAGGGCTGGGGCTCGACCATCGTCACGGCTCAGCTCTTCAAGGCCAATAAGATCGCCGAGTCCAACTTCAACCTGGTGGATCCAGGATCCCTTGCGGGTCTCGACAGTGCTATTTCGCGCGCCAACGAACGCGGCACCGGCATCATCGCCTATTATTGGTCTCCGACCGGCTTGCTTGGACGCTACGAGATGGTGAAGGTCGACCTGGGCGTGCCTCACGATCCCCAGGAATGGACCCGGTGCAGCACTAAGGCTGATTGTGCCGATCCCAAGCCAAACAACTGGCCGGCGGACAGCAAGTTGACGCTTGTCTCCAAACCGTTCGCCGAAAGGCAGGATCCCGCAATCATGGATTACCTGAACAAGCGCGCGCTCGATCGCGACACGATCAATGAGCTGCTTGCATGGATGACCGAGAACCAGGCTCCAGGCGATGTCGCTGCCGAGCACTTCCTAACGGAGAAAGAAGCGGTGTGGTCGAAATGGCTTGCCCCTGATGTGGCAGCCAAGGTCAAAGAGGCACTTTGACAAAGAGGCTCCGCCGAATGCAGCGGAGCCTGTTCCTCTCGATCATCCCATCGATCGGAGGGCTTCCAACACCAACCGGTAGAAGCCGGCTGCATCCACATCGGTTAGCCAATGCACGTTGGCTGGCCGACCAGTGACTTCGTTGCGATCAACTACGGTTTGCCCGTAACACAGTCCGGTACCGGTCTCGACCGCGACGTTCCAGCGTTCGCCCTTGAAGAGATCAGGCTGCAGAAGCCATGCGATCACGGCCGGATCGTGAAGCGGGCGCGGTTTGTCTGCACGCGCGTAGCCGGCGTAGAATTCAAGCAGTCCAAGCAGTTGCCAGCTCACCTGACCCCCGATAGCTGCGACCTCCTCGATCCAGTTCAGGTCAACCAGCAGTTTGGTGGTGATGTCCAGCGAAACGACCACCTTCGGGACAGGCGAGCCGAAAACCCGATCTGCTGCATGCGGATCGGCGAAGATATTGAACTCAGCGACAGCAGACATGTTGCCGCCGGCAGTCTGCGAGCCGCCCATCAAGACCACCTGAGCGATCCGGCTTGCCAGATCCGGGCGCTTGGCCAGGACGAGCGCGATATTGGTCAAGGGGCCGAGAGCGCAGATCGTTACCGAGCCAGGCGCCTCTGCGTCCAACATCTCGATGATCCAGTCTGGCGCGAAGGAACTTCCCAGCGGTGTGGATGAAGGCGCCAAATCCCAGCCTTGCATGATGCCATCGCCGTGGATCGCTTCCGCGAAGATCGGCTGCGCAACGAGGGGTGCCGGTGCGCCTTTGAAGACTGGTATGTCCTCGCGCTTGGCAAGCTTCAGGATCTTCTGCGCATTGGCGGCAGTATGATCGACAGCGATGTTTCCCGCCACAGCAGTAATGCCTAGGACGTGAAGGCGCTCATGATGCGCCAACGCCAGGATAATCGCGAACGCATCGTCTTGGCCCGGATCTGTGTCGATGATGATGGAGCGTTTCGACGCTGAAGCCGTACTAGCTGCTGTTTCGGAGGAAATCTCCGTCTGCTGCTTCATTGTTCCTTCCTGCATTAAGATCGTCCGGCTGGGAATATAGCCGCTTCTAGCTCCACCCATGTCGTCCGTCCAATCGATCGGGACGCTACAAAAACCCCTCTTTGAAGCTACAATTATCATATTTCATCTTTGTTTTGCCGCATCTACGGTCCCGGGTAACCACGGTGTCCGGCACAAGCCGTGCATCAGCGCACGGTTTGACCAGGCTGAGCGCGGCAAAAAGGGGAACTTTGTTCATGATAAAGATGCTCGCTTCCGTGCTCGCGGGAGCAATCGCGCTGATGCCTGTCGCATCCTATGCCGATACCTGCTCCAACGATGGCCTTAAGCGTATCGAATCGCGCGGCAAGCTGGTTGTGGGCGTAAAGGCCGACTACAAGCCGTTCGGTTACCGTGACGAAAACGGCAAGATCGTCGGCTACGAGATCGACATGGCCCAGAAGGTAGCCGATACGCTCGGCGTCGGCCTGGAACTGGTGCCGGTCATCGCCTCGAACCGCATGCAGTTCCTGCAGCAGGGTCAGATCGACCTGATGATCGCGACCATGACAGACACGCCCGACCGTCGCGCCATCGTCGGTATCGTGGGTCCGAACTATTACGCATCCGGCACCACAGCCTTGGTTCCGAAGGCTCTGAAAGTCACCAAGTGGGACGATCTGCGCGACAAGCCGGTTTGCGGCAATCAGGGCTCCTTCTACCTCCAGACGATCGAGCAGAAATACGGCGCCAAAATCCTGGCTTTCGGCAATGCCGCCGAGGCCAAGCAGGCTCTGCGCGACAAGAAGTGCGTCGCCTTCGTTTACGACGACACCTCCATTCGCGCCGACTTCGAAGCCGGCGGCTGGGATGACTTCGAGATTCCGCTTCAATCCGAGGATTTCACGCCCTGGGGCATGGCCGTTGCAAAGGCCGACGAGAAGTGCGCGTTGGGCGAGCTCGTCTCCGGTCTTCAGTACAATTGGCATCGTGACGGTTGGCTGATCGATCTCGAAAAGAAGTGGAACATGCATCCAAGCCCTTATCTCGTGCAGATGCGCGAAAAGCTGGCTGATCCGCAGGCTAAGTAAGTCAGCGCTTCTGCATGACCGATTTTCAGGCTTTCTTCCGGGACCTCGCAGCGTCGTCCCCGGAATGGAACTTCATCTGGTTGTATGATGCGCGCCAAATGGCGCGTATCATATCCGGCATCGCGACGACCATCGAACTCAGCCTTCTGTGCCTGGTGTTCTCGGTTGTGATCGGCGTGCTCGGCGCTTGGGGCCAAGGTTCCAAGAGCCGCATCATACGCGCTCTGGTCAACGGTTATGTCCAATTCTTCCGCAACACTCCGCCCCTGCTGCAATTGCTGTTCTTCTACTTCGCGCTAGGGCAGTTTACACCCAGCTACAGCCCTGACGGCTGGCTGGAAGTGCCCATCATCTCCAACTTCGGCTGGGCCGTCATTTCGCTGTCCTTCTTTGCCGGCGCGTTCAATATCGAGATCTTCCGAGCGGGTGTCGAAGCGGTGCCGAATGCCACGCTCGAAGCGGCAGAATCCTTGGGCATGAGCAGGCTGCAGGCTTATACCAATGTGGTGTTCCCGCTGGCCTTGAGGACCCCCATGCCGGCTCTGTCGGCCAATCTGATCAACCTCGTAAAGACGACCAACCAGGCCTTCGCGATCGCGGTTCCCGAACTGCTTTACCAGTCCGTGTCGATCTGGAACGACTTTCCGTCTGCCCAAAAGCCGACGATGCTGCTTTTGCTCGTTTCGTATCTCACGCTTGTGGGCCTGCTGTCGCTTGGCATCGCTTTTTGCGAACGCAAAATGAGGATCCCCGGCTATGGCATCTAGGAATTCATCCAAGCATGGAAGGCTGGATGTGCTCCCCGTCGCCAAACCATTCCGCCTTAACACAGCACTCCCTGACGAGGTGCACCTGGCCCGCTGGCTCGGGAGCCTGCCGCTGACATGGGTCTTGCTCTGCCTGGCCTTATGGCCAACCATGGCCCTAGCTCAATCCGGCGTAACCGCATTCAACGCGTTTGAACGGCTGCTGCGATGGATCCCGTTCCTGTTCATGCAGGGCTTTCTGTTCAATGTTCTGATATCGGTCCTGGCTATGGCGATCGGCACCGTTCTCGGTGTCTTGCTGGGGCTCGGGCTAACGTCACGCACGCCGCTGATCCGCAAGCCGGTCCAGGCTTACGTGGCCTTTTTCCGCAATGCGCCCTGGCTTGTTCTGCTTTTCATCATTCTTCTGGCTTTCCCGTTCCAGGTCACGCTTTTCGGCTGGGTGATCCCGGTTCCAGGCTGGATGAAGACGGTCATCGGCCTGGCGCTGCCTGTTTCCGCGAACATTGCGGAAGTCGTGCGTGGCGGCATCCAGTCCGTGCCGACCGCTCAATGGGAAGCTGCGGAGTCGCTTGCTTTTACGCGTCAGCAAACGATGTGGCAGATCATTCTGCCGCAATGCGTTAAGCGCATGCTGCCGCCATGGATGAACTGGTACGCAATTCTTACCATGTCGACGCCGCTCTGTTCGCTGCTCGGCGTGAACGAGGTGATCAGCCTGACCCGTCAAGCGATGGAATCCGAAGGCAACCGGCCTGAGCTTCTGGTACCTTTCTACGGGTTCTGCCTAATCCTGTTTTTCCTATACTGCTATCCGATCGCGCGTTTCACCAAGCGACTCGAGCGCAAGTTCGCCGTCAAATCATGAAGGGCGCGAAAGCATGACCTCCTGGACTGCCGACCAGCCGATCGTTCGTATCCACGACGTTCACAAATCCTATGGCCACATCGAGGTGCTGAAAGGCATCAGCATGAACATCATGAAGGGCGAGGTCGTTTGCATCATCGGCCCTTCCGGTTCAGGAAAATCGACTCTGATCCGTTGCATCAACGCCCTGAACGACATTCAGCAGGGATCGATCCAGGTGGAAGGGCAAGAGGTTCACGATCCCAAGCTGGACAAGCTGGCACTGCGCCGCAAGGTCGGCATCGTCTTCCAGCAATACAACCTCTTTCCCCACAAGACCGCGCTGCAGAACGTGATGATGGCGCCAATCAAGGTGCTGAAGGAAAAGCCTGCGGAAGTGGAAGCGCGCGCGCGCAGCTTGCTCAAGAAAGTGCGGCTGGAAGGCAAAGAAAACCAGTATCCCGGCGAGTTGTCAGGCGGCCAACAGCAACGCGTTGCCATTGCCCGCTCGCTTGCCATGCAGCCGGATGTCATGCTGTTCGACGAAGTGACTGCGGCTCTCGATCCCGAGACCGTCAAGGAAGTTCTCGTTACGATCAAGGATCTGGCCGCCGAGGGGATGACCTGTATTCTCGTCACGCATGAAATGAACTTTGCGCGCGAAGTGGCCGACCATGTTTATTTCACGGATAAGGGCCTGATCGTCGAAGACGGTCCACCGGAGGTCCTCTTCACCAACGCCAAAGATCCGCGTACCCGCAGCTTCCTCAACCAGCTGCTTTGATGCGAGCTAAGTGCGCACAGCCCAACTGATTAAGGCAGCCGTGACCACCGTGAGCAGGCCACGGCTACCTCTCTTAGACGTTGGCGATCGCAGTTTGCCCCAGGATCCTTTGCAGCGATCCAACTGCCGACTTCGGGGTATAAGCGCCTGTCACGCCGCCAAGTGACATCGAACTGACCGTAATGTCCCATTGCAGCGTTTGCCCGGAAACGGCAATGTGATGCTTCATGGCCTTTGTGTGGGGATCGGCGACAACCACGCTTCGCGTCCGATCGAAACCGATACCTGCAAGGGCAACCGCCGCGTGAACATTGACGTTGCGTGGAAAGCGCGCACAGGCGTCCCTTGTCGAACCCTCGAAGACGATACCCCTTGCATCGGCGGCTTCTCCCCGGCTTGGGCCGCTCTTCGTCCTGGTAATG
>NZ_DAMBUH010000013.1:13519-46820 GCF_032053605.1 Tianweitania sp. | reverse complement strand
CCATGCGGAAGAAAGAAGCGCGTCCCAGCCGCTGCCGCGGCATCCTGAATGGCCCTTTCGACACCTGCATCAGACAATGCCGAGCAGCTGAAGCCGCATAGATCTGAATGCGCCAAAATTCGCGGGCCCGCCGAGGCGAGAAGATCAGGCGTCGCGGCTTCAAGAACGAGGTCGACTTTTCGTGCGATCGCTTCCTCGATGTCGTCGATGATGAAGTCGGTAATGGCAGGATCGCGCCCAGGCTTGTTGCGGCCGGACGGTGCCAGAACATAGTCCACGCGCACAGTAGAAAGCGACTGGATATGGTCGAACAAAGCTTGACCGATTACGCCGGCGCCGATGATGCCAACTGTCTTGTATGTCATGATGTTGCCTGCAGAGATCGGTGGGCGGCGTTAGCCTTGTTGATCCGGGTTACCCGCTACGGGCAGCCGGATCAACAACGGGAAGCGCGCATGCGCCTGCCGAGCTACGATTTCCCGTAATGCGCGGCAACGAAGTCCGTCGAGAACTTGCCGCTTTCCACATCGCTGTCCAACAGAGACCTATCCCGTTCAGTCGGCGAGCCATAACCGCCCGCTCCCGGCGTCTCGATCACGGCTGCCATATCGGGTGTCAGGCGGATGCCGGTCGCCTTGGAGGGCAGGCTTTGTTCCCCACCTTGCCCGTCCAGCTTCAGAAACCGGCCAGGTCTGCCGGCTTTGCCGCCGAAGATACCCCAGGGCTGATTCCGGAACCGCTCGCCCACGCCGTTGAATTCGCAATCATGATCGACGGGCCGAATGGTGCGACGGATGCCGAGACCACCGCGGAACCGCCCTGCCCCGCCGGAGTCTTCCACCAGCGCATATTCTTCGACCCGAAGCGGATACTCGATCTCGATCGCTTCCACCGGAAGATTGGAGGTGTTGGTGATGTTGACCTGAACACCGTCCTTGCCGTCCTTGGTTGCCCGCGCACCCATGCCGCCGCCAAGGGTTTCGAGATAGATGTACTGCTTGTTTGAACGTGGATCGATACCGGCGAAGACCGCGCTGGTATTCGCGCCATTGGCCGCACCGATTGCCCGGTCCGGCAGCGCGTTCGCCAGAGCGCCGATCACCACATCAACCACGCGCTGGCAGGTATTCGCGCGCAACGCGACGGAAGCAGGTGCAACGCAATTCACGAAGGAGCCAAGCGGCGCCCGGATTTCCACCGCGTCGAAAATGCCTTGATTGTTCGGCACTTCCGGATCGAGCAAAGCCTTGAGCGAAAAGCAGACCGCCGATTGTGTCGCATTCAGGGTCAGGTTGAAGTTGCCGGGAACCTGTTTGTGGGAACCCTCAAAATCAAAGACGATGTTTTCGCCGGATTTGCGAATTACCAGGTTGATCTTGATGTCCTCGGTGCCAGCGCCATCATCGTCCATGACATCGGAAAACGCGTATTCGCCATCCGGCAACTGAGCGATGGCACCCCGCATCCGCAAATTCGTGCGGCGCACGATGTCTTCGAACACGGCTTCCATATAGGATGCGCTGCTGCGAGCCATGAACTCCTGCAGGCGCCGTTCTCCAAGACGAGCAGCCGCGATCTGAGCATTGAGATCGCCTTTTCGCTCTTCAGGCAGGCGCATGTTCAGGAGCAGAATGCGCATCATGTCGTCCTGCAGCGCACCCTTGTTATATAGACGAACGATCGGGATCCGAAGGCCTTCCTTGTAGATCTCATCAAGCCCGCCAGACATGGAGCCGATGGCAGCACCGCCGACATCTGCATGATGCACGATGTTGGCAACGAAGCCGACTAAACGCCCTTCACCGAACACGGGGATCGCAAGGTTGATGTCGGGCAGATGGGTCCCGCCGGCGACATGCGGGTCATTTCCGATGAAGATATCGCCTGGCGCGATCGTGTCGCCATACTGGTCGAGAATGTACTTCATCAGGCCGGCCATCGAGGCCAGATGGATCGGAAGCGCATATTCCGCCTGCACGATCAGCCGCCCTTGCGCATCGGCAATCGCCGTGGAGTGATCGTGCCGCTCCTTGATGTTGGTGGAAAAAGCGCTGCGCATGATCGTCAGGAAGCACTCGTCCGTGACCGACTTCAGCCCATTCCAGCTGATTTCGAGCGCGATCGGGTCGAGCGGCGTTTTATTGAGCATCGTCGATCTCCAGAATAAGGCTTAGCGCCGGGTCGACGGTCAGGGTCGCCCATGGCGGCACCACAGTCGTGGTGTCGAACTGCGTAATGATCGCCGGCCCTTGAATCTGCACGCCTGCTTCCAGCGTGCTGCGCGGATAGATCGGCGTGGACACCGGCTTGTCCTCGTTGAACCACACATCGTGATGCTCGGACGCCGTCGCCGGTCCCACTGGTTGCTCGGATAACGGCTCGATCTGGCTCAAGCGCGCAACGGCCTTCATGCGCACATTCATGATCTCGACCGGCGCATCCCGGTCCACATGGCCGTAGGAGCGCTGATGTGCTTCAAAGAAGGCTTCCTTCAGGGCATCTGTGTCCGGCAGTCTTGGAACATCGCCCGGCTGTCCGACGGTGACCGGAAGCTCGTAATTCTGGCCGACATAGCGCATGTCCAGGGTGAGAAGGCGGTAGGCATCGTCGATCCCTTGCGCTTCCGCTGCAATCCACTGCTGCGCCTGCTCATCCAAGCCTGAAACCGCGGCTTCGATCGCGGCAAGCGGCCCATCAAGTGGCGTGCGGCAGGTAAAAACGAAGTTCTCCTGCAGGTCAGCCTCGATCAACCCCTCCGCGCAGAGAATGCCCGGCGCTGCCGGTACGATGATCCGTTTGATGCCAAGCGACTTCGCGACGTCCGCCGCATGCAGACCGCCAGCGCCACCGAACGGCATCAACGCGAAGTCGCGCGGATCATGACCCTTCTGGGTGGACACTGCGCGGATCGCCCGCGTCATGTTCGACGACACGATGCCGCATATTCCCAAGGCTGCCTTCACAACCGAAATGCCCAGCGGCTCTGCGATCGTCTTGACCGCTTCCAGCGCCTTTTCACGGTCGATGATCATGCCGCCACCGGCCAGCGAAGCCGGCAGTCGTCCGAGAACCACGTTGGCGTCAGACACGGTCGGCTTCGTGCCGCCCTTGCAGTAGCAGGCCGGTCCGGGAACGGCGCCGGCGCTTTCGGGACCGACCTTCATCAACCCGTCCGGGCCGATATGGGCGATCGACCCGCCGCCGGCACCGACCGTGTGGATGTCGACCATCGGCAAACGGATGCGGAAGCCGGCAATGTCGCGCACATGGGCGATTTCCGTTTCACCGTCGCGGATCAAGCAAACATCCGTGCTGGTGCCGCCGATATCCAGCGTGATCACATCGTTCATATCCGACTTGCGACCGGCCGCGGCCGCACCAACGGCACCCGCCGCGGGGCCCGACAACGCGGTACGCACCGGGTATTCCAGCGCCTTGTCCACCGACATCAGACCGCCGCTCGACTGGAAGATGCCGAACTTGGCATTCGGTGCCACCTGGGCGATCGCGCCCTTCAGCCGTTCCATATAGCGGCCGACTTCCGGCTGCAGGAACGCGTTGATCAAGGTCGTCGAGAAGCGCTCGAATTCACGGAACTCCGGCTGCACTTCACTGGAAATCGAAACGTAAGTGTCAGGCATCGCCGTGCGGATGGCCGCAGCGATACGCTGTTCGTGCACGGGATTGAGGAAGGAAAACAGCAGGCAGACGGCGATGCTCTCGGATTGTGGCCCAGCCTGCAACTCCGTCACCAGCCGCTCGATCTCGGCATCCGTGAGTTCGGTGATGATCTCGCCGCGCGACCCGATGCGCTCGGTCACTTCCAAACGGTTGCTGCGCGTGACCAGCGGCGCGGGCGCATCTTCCTGAAGGTCGTAGATCAGCGGACGAACCTGGCGGCCGATCTCAACGAGATCGCGGAAACCTTCAGTGGTCACAAGGCGGACGGTTGCACCCTTGCGCTGGAGCAGAGCATTCGTTGCAACAGTGGTGCCATGGGCAAAGCGCGCAATGTCCTCGCCGACGATGCCGGTTTTCTGCTGAAGCTCCTTCAGGCCCTCGAGGATCGCGCGCGATGGATCATCGGGCGTGGAGGGGCGCTTGTGGATGTGGGCGACGCCGGTGCGCAGGTCGCGTGCAGAAAAATCCGTGAATGTGCCACCCACATCCACGCCGACGATCCAGTCAGCCATTCTTGGTTCTCTCGCAATTTCAAAGGGCGGTTTGTTCCACCCCGTATTCCCATTCAGTATCCATATGGAATACCGAAAAGCAACCGTCGTTTTTAGTGATGCTAAAGCTTTCCGCTTTGTCGGTCCGCCTTAGCGGTGCCATCAGTGACCTGTCAGACCAGCCAAGAACCGCTGACAACGCTCGGTCTCGGGAGAAAACAAAACCTTCGATGAAGGCCCCTGCTCCACGATTTGCCCAGCTTCCATGAAAATCGTGCGGTCGGACGCATGCCGGGCAAAGTCCATCTCATGCGTTGCGATCAGCATCGTCATTCCGGAATCGCGTACCTCACGAATGACGTTCAAAACTTCCTGGACGGTTTCCGGATCAAGCGCAGACGTCGGTTCATCGAACAGCATGATCTTTGGCTCCATCGCCAGCGCGCGCGCGATCGCGACCCGTTGTTGCTGGCCGCCGGATAACTGTCGCGGAAAGCTGCCGCTCTTGTCGCCGAGGCCGACGCGGTTCAGGAGGTCCATGCCCCGTTCCCGTACGGCGGCGGCGTCATGCCTGCGAACAAGCCTGGGGCCCGCTGTCACGTTTTCAAGCGCCGTCATGTGTGGAAACAGGTTGAAACTCTGGAACACCATGCCGACGTCCTCGCGCTGTCGCGCAAGGATCTTGGCACTATGGATGCGCCGGCCTCCGCTAGTCGTTTCTGCACCGATCTCCTCGTCACCAACCGTGATGGTCCCGCTTGTGATCGTCTCAAGCGTGTTGATGCAACGAAGCAGCGTGCTTTTGCCCGAACCACTTGGACCAATCAGGGCAATAGCCTCGCCCTGGTTCACGGAAAGGGAGACACCCTTTAGCGCGACGTAGGCGCCGTAATGTTTGACGACGTCGCGCAGTTGAAGAAACGCTTGCGGATGAGCAGGCATCGTCACCATGACTTAAGCCTCCGCATTCTTGGCAAGGGGTTGGGCCACCCCGCTTCTTGCATCGGCAAACCAGCGTGAATTGCGTCGCTCGAAGGCATTCTGAAGCAACGTCCAGATCGCGGTCGCGGCAAGATAATAGATCGTGGCGACGGTCAGCGCTTCCAGCACTCGGAAGTTGGATTGGGTGAGATTATCGGTGGCCCGAAACAGCTCGGTCATCGAGATTACCGAAACGAGCGACGTGTTCTTCAACTGGCGGACAAATTCGTTACCCAGCGGCGGAACCGCAATACGCAGGGCCTGCGGAAAGATGATCCAGCGCATGATGGTAAATGGGCGCATTCCGATGGCTTTGGATGCTTCCCATTGCGCCACCGGAACCGCCGAAAGCGAAGAGCGTACGATCTCCGCGACGTAAGGGCTTTCCGACAGCATGAGCCCGATGATGGCAGCCTCCACCACGGACAGGCGGACGCCCATCTGCGGCAGCGCGCTGTAAAGAAATACAAGTTGCACCAGGAGCGGCGTGGCGCGGAAAAAGGCGACATAGCCTTGGTAAAAGGCCCGCGTCACGAAGGTGTCGATTCGACCGATCAAGGCGACGATCGTGCCCAGCACGATCGCCAGAACCAGGGTCAACAGCGTCAACCAGATCGTGGTCCACAAACCGCTAAGAATGGCGGGATGGACGAGGTTGTGAAAGAATACCGACCAATCCCAGACAGTCATCGCCGTTTCCTCCCAGCTCAGTTCAGAACGGCTGGACGCCCGCCTTGTCGAGCACCGCCTTGAAGCGATCGCGCAGATCCTGCGGGCTCGGCGTCATCGGCTCGCGCGGCTCACCAAGTGGCAACCCGCGCAAGGCCGCCCCTGCCTTGGCCAACGGCACATATCCGTTCAACAACATGAAGTTGAGGATCGGCCAGAGCTTGTCCCAGACTTGAAGCGCTGCCGGCAAATCCTTGTCGACGGAAATGCGATTGAAGAGCTCGACGCAAAGCTCGGGAACGAAAGTGGAAGCACCGATGATCGAGCCCGGCGCACCATGGGCGAGAACCGCCAGAAGTGCCGGGTCGGAGCCGGCCAGAACGGTTGGCGCATCCGGATTGGACAACATGCGCATGGTTCGCGTGAAGCTGGCCGGGCTGTCCTTGATGTGGGAGACCAAGCCATCCTTCTTGAGGGTCACCATCTGCTCTTCGGTGATATCCAGCCCGGTGATGCCCGGAGTGTCGTAATAGATGATCGGGCCACCGGCGATCTTCACGATCTTGTCGAGGAACGTCTGGACTTCGGGGAATTTCAGGCGGTCGAAATAGGGCGTGACGACAAGCATCTGGTCGACACCGACGCTGCTTGCATGCTTGGCCAACTCAAGGGCATCGCGCACATTGTTCGAGCCCACATGAGCGATCACGTCCGTCTTTCCCGAAGCGGTTTCGTGCGCGATTTCAAACACGCGCTTGCGTTCGGCTACCGTCAGGGCTGGGTGCTCGCCGGTCGATCCGCTGGCAACGATGCCATGAATGCCGGCGTCGATCTGCGTCTTGATCAAGCGGACATAGGCGGCTTCATCAATTGCCGATCCATCCTGATTGAACGGCGTGAGGATGGCACTCAAGATGCCCTTAAGTTCAGTTTTCACGTGCATACCTTTGTTGAGCGGGAACTGTCTGGTCGAGCGCTCTTCAAAGAGGTGGCTCGAAAGAGCGCGAAAGCAGGGCGGCGCGCGCCCTGCCGATAGCGTCAGTTTGGCTTGGAACCGAGGGCGGCACTTTCGATGCCCCAAGTCTTCAGGACGGCGTTGTACGAGCCGTCCGCCTGCATGGAAGCGATGGCATCCGAAACCAGCTTGGCAAGATCATCGTTGTTTGCCTGGAAGCCGATACCAAGGAGATTGGGGCTGATGCCGGTGGCAATCTTCTTCAGGCCTTCGTTCTTCGTCATGTAATAGGAGATCAGCGAGTCCGTCGCGATGAAGGCTTCGACGCTGTCATTCTCGAGCGCACGAATGGCAACCGGCTGCGTATCGAAAGCCTGGATAACGACCGCCGGCTTGCTCGCAGCTTCGCACTTGGCGCTCGCTTCCTGCAGAACCTTGAGGGAGCCTGACCCCTGAAGCACGCTGACCGAGTGACCGCAAAGTCCGTCTACGCCTTCGATCTGCGTGGCCTGCTTCGTGACCACCGTCTGAGTTGCTTGGATATACGGCACCATCTTGATGGCCTGTTCACGCTCCGGCGTGATGTACATGGCAGCGCAGACCATATCGAAGCGGTCAGCCTGCAAGGCAGGGATCAGGCCCTTGAAGTCGAGGCTGATGAATTCGGATGTTGCGCCGATCTTCTCGGCGATAGCGCCACACAGCGCGACATCGACGCCGGTCGGCTTTTGGTTCTCATCGAAGAACCCCCATGGCATTTGCGTGAGCGACGTACCAATCCGCAAATGGCTGGGCTTGTCTTGCGCCTGGGCGCCTGTGACTGCGGATAAACCGAGGACCGCCGCAAGGATCGTGCTGGCAATAAGTCTCATGACCATTCCCCTTTGTTATTTCAGTATTTTGAACGTATACTGAGAAGGCTGTCAACAAGAAATTGCGTTTTTGCATTAGGGAAGGATGGCGGCGTCATGAACACAGCTTGCCGCCCAAAAAGTGATGCCTTTTAGAGGACTGGGAGGGGTGCTGCCGCTTTGTAGCCGCGCAGCATCCATCGCCGACACGCCCAGGCTGGCATCCTTGTCGCCACCTGCCAAAGCGTGATCCGTGGCCTCAGCCGGGGCCCGTATCAGGCAGGAATGACGCGACCCGGGTTCATGCGGTTGTCGGGATCGAACAGCGCCTTGATGCCGCGCATCATCTCCAACTCAACCACCGGCTTGTAGGCTTTCATCTCGGCGACATGCAGCGCACCGATGCCGTGCTCCGCGCTGAAGGTGCCGTTCATTCCCGCCGCGATGTCATAGATCGCCTTGAAAACGTCCCTGCGGGTTTGCAGCGGATCGGACAGGCTTTCCCAACGCGATTTCTCGAACATGACGTTGTAGTGCAGATTGCCATCACCGACATGGCCCACCACGGCGACCTCGGCTGCGGCGAAAGCCTCGTCGACCTTCTGCCTGGCGACCTGGAGGAAGCGCGGGATTTCAGCAATGGGAACGGCGATGTCGTGCGACATCCCCATCCCATACTTCTTGTGCGCTTCCGTCACGGTGTGCCTTAGTTTCCAGATGGCGGCGCGCTGGCTTTCATTGCTGGAAATCAATACATCCGAGATCTGGCCGTTTTCCATGGCCGTGCCCAGGATCTCCTGGAGACGGTCGCTGATATCGTCCTGTTCTCCCGCTGCAAGATCCACCAAGAGGAACCAGCCGACCTTCTCGTCATAGGGAACGACGATGTCGGGATAGATCGCCTTCACGATCCGCACTTCGCTTCCCGAAATCAGCTCCATGGCGATGATCGACGTATCGAAGGCCCGTTTCAGCGGTTCGGTGAAGGCCGTGAGATTGGCGATGTCATCGAACGAAATAAGGGCTGCCGTCATCGAGCCCAGGCCGGGGAATAGCTTCAGCGACACGGCCGTAATCACGCCAAGCGAGCCCTCGCCCCCTATGAACAGGTGCTTCAGATCATAGCCGGTGTTGTTCTTGCGCAGCGTCCGCAGCCCGTTCCAGATGCGGCCGTCGGGCAGAACCACTTCCATGCCAAGCACGAGATCGCGGGTGTTGCCGTAGCGCACGACGGCTGTGCCGCCGGCGTTGGTCGAAACGTTTCCGCCGATCTGGCAACTGCCCTCGGCCCCTAGGCTCAAGGGAAACAGCTTGCCGACATTGGCCGCGGCTGCCTGGATGTCCGCCAGAATACAACCGGCCTCGGCCGTCAGCGAGCCGTCCACGGGATCAACCGCAAGAACGCGGTTCATACGGCTGAGGCAAAGAACGATGGAGCGACCGGACGTATCCGGCACCGCACCAAGACAGGTGCTAGTGTTTCCGCCCTGCGGGAAGACCGCGATCTTGTGCTTGTGGCAGATCGCCAGCACAGCAGACACGTCTTGGGTACTGCCCGGCAAAGCCACGCAAATAGCCTCGCCCCGCGCCCGCCCCCAGAAGTCCTCGAGATACTTTTCCGTATCCGCTCCCGTCTTGACGAAGCTCTCGCCCAAACAAGCCTGGATCTCGGTGAGAACCTGATGATCGACGTCCATTTCGCTTCCGCCTGACGATAAACGCTGACAAACCTCGCTCAAGGCGAGAACTTACACCGAGGCTTCGAGGGCCATGATATCTGGCAGCATCTTGGCGAGTTGCTCATGCGTTTCCGCACTCGCCTTCACGAGCGGCAGAAGCGGCTCACCACAGGGCCGCCCCAGGATGCCCAAGGCTGCCTTGAGCGGACCAGGGTTATGCTCCGAAAACAGCAGCTTCAGGAAAGCGCGGATTCTGGCATGCAGCGCCAGCGCTTCATCCAACTTGTTCGCCTGAACCAGCGCCGTAATCTTGTTCCAGATTTGCGGGACAATGCAGGATGAGGCAACCAGGCCTCCACGTGCGCCGGCTGCGATATGCAGCGGATACACGTCTTCGTCGCCCGACAGGATCGAGATCTTATCGCCGGCCGCCTCGATCACCCGCATCTGTAGGCCGGTATCGGCATTGCATGCCTTCATCGCCACGATGCGCGTGGTTTCGCCAAGCGTCTGCACCGTCTCAGCAGTCAGAGACACACCGGTGCGGAAGGGGAATTCGTAAAGAACGATATCCGCATCGAGCTTGTCGGAAAGCTCCTTGAAGTAGTCGATGATGCCGGCCTGTGTGGGGCGCACGTAGAACGGCGTCGTGACCAACAAACCGTCGGCGCCAGCCTCAAGAATGCGCTTGCCGGCATCGAGCGCCTCGCCGAGGCCCGGCGCAATCAGGCCGGCGATGGTCGGCACGGCACCGTCGACGGCCTCAACCGTCGCCCGAACCATATCGAGCTTCTGGCGGTCACTCAGCGAGACATATTCACCGGTTCCGCCGATCGGCGCGATGGCACTGGTTCCGCTGGCCAGGAGATAACCGACGAGGTCGCGAACAGAGTCCACGTCCACACTGCCGTCCTTGATAGGCGTCGGCGTTGCCGTGACGATCCCGGACAGACCCTTGATGTTCATTTTCATATCTCCAACACTTTCTTAGTCTGTCGAACGGAGCGCCGGATGCGCGATCAGGACTTCTCGTTCTGAAGGATCACGAGGTCTTCTGGATTCCAGCGCACCTCGATCGGATCGCCGATCTTGTAGCGATGCTTCTCGGGCAGCGAGGTGGTCTTCAGCTTGAAGAGCGTTCCGTCCGTCAGCCGTACAGCCAAGGTCGTCATGCTGCCGATGAAGGAGACATTCGCGACGTTGCCGGAAACAACCGTCCAAGCCACGCCCAGGCTTTCAGCCTGGTTCGGGTCAACGATCTGGATGCGCTCGGGACGAAGCATGACTTCGCAAGTCTCCCCGGCAGGAACCCTGCGCGACAAAGGCATTGTCAGCAGGTGACCGGTCCCGGTGCGCAGCTTGTTGTCGCCGTCCACCGTTCCGCTCAGCAAATTGGACTCACCGATGAACTGAGCCGCGAACTTGTTGACCGGGTGGAAATACAGCTCGTCCGGCGTGCCGAGTTGAACAACGCCGCCATTGTTCATCAGGCAGATGCGATCCGACATGTTCAGGGCTTCTTCCTGGTCATGCGTCACGTAGATGAAGGTGGTGCCGATCTCGTTGTGCAGGGTCTTGATCTCGTCCTGCATCTGCTCGCGCAGGTTCTTGTCGAGCGCACCCAGCGGCTCGTCCATCATGATGGTCGATGGCGAATACACGATGCAGCGGGCAATACCGACACGTTGCTGCTGACCACCGGAGAGCTGCTTTGGCTTGCGGTCTTCGAAGCCGGCCAGTCCGACCCGCTTCAAGGCATCGAGAACCTTGAGCTTGATGTCGGCCTTGGACACGCCCCTCACGCGCAGGGGATAAGCCACATTGTCGAAGGCCGTCATATGCGGCATCAGCGCATAGTTCTGGAAGACCATGCCGATCCCGCGCTTGCGTGGAGGCGCATCGGTTATGTCGCTGCCATTCATCAGGATCTGTCCGGAGGTCGCAGAATAACCTCCGGAAATGAGGTTCAAGAGCGTGCTTTTGCCTGATCCCGAGGGTCCAAGAAGGGTCAGAAACTCACCCTTCTTGACCGAAAAGGAGGTTGGTCTCAGTGCGTAGGTCGACCCGAACTGCTTCGAAATCGCCTTCAGCTCAATCATGTTTTGCTCAAGATCAGGCATAGAACTTCCTTGTCGCTTGAAGGGTGGTCCCCTTGGCCACGCCGGCGCGTTTTTTATTCAGCACTGCTTGGTTCAGGCCTGCACTTCGGACTTCTTTTGAAGCGCGACGTTGATCAGACAGACAACCAGCGAGATGACGGTCAGGATTGTCGACACCGCGGCGATGACCGGCGAAATCTCCCACTGGATCGCGCTGAACATCTTGACCGAAAGCGTCGTCGTGGTGGGTCCTGCCAGGAACCACGAGATCACGACCTCGTCGAAGGAGATCAGGAACGCAAACAAGGCGCCTGCTCCGATGGACGGGTAAAGCTGCGGCAGCACCACCGTCAGCAGCATCCGCAAGCGCCCCGCTCCCATCAGCATGGCGCCGAATTCCAAATTGGGATCGAGCTTCTGCACGCCGGCGCTGATGATCACCAGCGTATAGGGCAGAACGAACATCGTATGCGCCAGAACCAGACCGGTCGCAGTACCGGTGAGCCGCAGATAAGAAAAATAAAGGTAGATGCCGAGCGCGAACACCACCGACGGTATGATCAGCGGGCTCATGATCAGACCGAGGATGAACTTCTGTCCGGGGAACCGGAACCGCACCAGCGCATAAGCTGCCGGAACAGCGATGACCGTCGCGATGAGCGTCGTCATCAGGGCGACGCGCAGGCTCAGGAAGAGTGGCTGCGTCCATGCCTCAGAAGAAAAGAAGATGCTATAAAGGTCGAGTGAATATTCCGTCGGCGGAAACTTCAGCTCGTATTTGGAACCGAACGAGACCGGAATGACGATGAGGCTGGGCGCAAGCAGAAACAGGTAGACGAAAAAGGCGAGGATGCTGCCCAGCCACCGTAACGCACGCTTGCGACCGTCATGAATGGAGCGTGACGCGAGTGCCATTAATACGCTCCCTGCTGCTTGCCGCGACGCATGATGGCTGCGGGAATGGCGAAGATGGCGACAAGAACGAAGAGGATCACGCCAACGGCGGAAGCCACGTTCCAGTCGAGCACTTCTCGTGTGTAGAAGTCGACGAGATTAGCCAGCATGATGTCCTGGCGACCGCCAAGCAGAGCGGGAACGATAAAGAAGCCCAGTGACATGACCGCAGCGCTCAGCAGCCCGGCGAGAACGCCGGGCGCGCTCAACGGAAGGGTCACGGTAAAGAAGATGCGGCTAGGCTTCGCACCCATTACTTCGGCTGCCCGGTAAAGCGCGGGATCGATCGCCAGCAGGCTTGCGAGAACCGGGAAAACCACGAGCGGCGTGAGGTAATTGGTCATGCCGATCAGCACGCCAATGCGGTTGAAGATCAGCGGCAGCACGATCTCGGCGCCCCAGACCCAAGACAGAAACGAGTTGATGATGCCTTCTCGACCGAGGATGATCGTAAAGGCAAAGCTCTTTACGAGGATGCTGGTCCAAAAGGGCAGAAGCACGAGAACCATCAGGGCAGCCCGTCGGCGCGGCGACTGTCGAGCCAAATGGAGGGCAACGATATAGCCCAGCACCAGGCTTATCACACTCGAAAAGAACGCCACCTCAAGGGTCGTCCGCATCGCCCTTTGGAAGAGATTGCTTCCCAGGATCGATGCAAACGCATCGGTGGACGTCCCGCCGGACGTACTGGTGTAGAAAATAAAGATGAAGGGCAACAACGCGACCAGAAGCGACAGGATCGCCGCTGGCGCGATGAAGGGGCCAGCATCTTTAGCTGCCTTGATATTCACTACGCTTCTTATCCCTTAGAACCACGCCGGCGGTACAGTCCTGCTAGCCTCAGCCCAGCAGCCACTCCTTGAACTGACGCTCCAGCGGCTCAAGGTTGGTCGACCACCATTCATCGTTGATGTAGGCGTTGTTCGGCGCATCGAGCTTGGGAAGCCATTCGCGCGATTCCGGCGTCAGCAGGTCATAGCCCTTGCGGCTCACCGGCGCGCCACCCTTGGCTTCCATGCAGGAGGCCTGGATCTCGGGGCGCATGGCGAAGGACAGGAACTTGAAGGCGTTTTCCTTGTTGGGAGCACCCTTCAACACGGCGAGATATTCGACGCCGTTCAGGTTCTGGTCGAAGGAGAAGCCGAGCTTTGTGGACTGGTCGCGATTGCTGGTCTGAATACGGTTGGCATAGGTGAAACTGAAGTCGGCCTCGCCTGTCTGCAACAGGGTCACAGTCTGCGGCGTCGCTTCAACCCACTTCGAAACATGCGGCTTGATGCGTTCCAGAACCTTGAAGGCGCGTTCTACGTCCAGCGGATACAGTTCATTCGGCTTCACGCCGTCGCCCAGGAGCGCGATCTCAAGCGTTTCCATCGCGCGGGTGCGCAAGGTGCGGCGGCCCGGGAATGCATCGGGATTGAAGTAGTCGGCGAAGGTCTTTGGATGCTTGCCTTCCGGGAATCGCGCCGTGTCATAGGCGATGCCGCCGGCGAAGGTGAAGAAAGGCACGAGCGTCGGCTGCACCGGAAGCGTCAGATCGCTGGCGTCGAAGAGGTCGGCGGGCAATTCTTCCCAGTAGCCGTTGGCAGCGCCGCTCGCGCCCATCGATCCCGGCGCATCGAACACATCCCACTGCACGTTGCCGGTCATAGTCTGCGCCTTGACCTTGGCGATGTCCGGGGTGTCGAGAACGGTCACATTGATGCCGGTCTCCTTCATGAAGGGCTTCACCAGCCCTTCTTCCATTCCCTGTCGATAATTGCCGCCCCATGTCACGAGGACCAGTTCGTTGCTTGCCGCTTGGCTGGTGCGGATCGAAGGCACCGATAAGACGGTTGCAGCAGCGGCACCCGCAGTTGCGAGGAAGCTGCGGCGGTTCATTGAAGACAGTTTCGTCCGAAGTGTCATGACATTCCCCTATTGTTGTTCGCTTATGCACTTGCTCTGACAGCGGGCGGCCATGTTTATCAAACCAGTGCCACGAACCGTTCAGTTGGTCAGATTTGGTCAGTCGGCTTCAGCACCGGGCGCTCAACGAAGCGCATGGGGCAACAACGACTTCTACAGAAGCCAACTTAGGAACAAGCCTCCGCATCGGCCTCGTCTTTCAGAATACTCTACGTATACCGGAATCGATGTCAATGCCACTCGTTCTAAAATATGTGAACCTAAATCCGGGCTGTATGGATGAGCCTGACGGTATCACCGATCGTTGGCTGCCAAAGCCTCGCAGGTCTCTACGAAGGCCCGCGTCGCGGCTATCCTTGGACCTGAGAGATCCCAGAGAACTCCCATGTTGCGGATCTCTCCGTCTTGAAGTGGGAGCTTTTGGAGCCGGAGACCTTCGGGCCAAGGTGGCGCCCAGTCCGGCAAGAGGGCGATTCCCAAGCCGCGATTGACCAAGGCAGCGATTGCATCAAGGGCGTCCAGTTCGGCCCATTCCCGAACAACGAGATGATGTCGCCGCAAATAGCGATCCACGATCTGCCCGCCCCACTGACTACGATCATAGCGTATGAACGGCTGCATCCGGATCGTGGCATGAAGGTTGCCGACCTCGAGCCGTTCAGGTGCAATAAGCAGTAAGGCTTCCTTGCGGATGGTCACCCAACCCAAAGCTTTGGGAAGCGGAAACTGCGGCTGGACGATCAAAGCCGCATCAAGGTCTCCGGCCTGAACGGCCTGATAAAGATCCGAAGCTGATCCCGGCATGAGGAAATATTCGATTTGCGGATAGCGCTTCGTAAGAGTGGCGAGAATATCGGGGATGAAACCTGTCATGGCCGAGGCGGTCGCGCCGATCCGCAGCTGTCCGGCAGGCATTCCATCTGCCGCCATGGCCCGAAGGTCGCGCAGTGCCTTGATCAGGCTCGGCGCATGCAGCTGCACCGCACGCCCAGCAGGGGTTGGTTTGACCGTGCGGCCAACGCGGGTCACCAAGGTCTGGCCGAGATCCGTTTCCAGGGCGCGGATCCGTTGTGCCACAGCCGCAGGCGTGAGATTCAGCCTGCGCGCTGCTTCCGCCATAGAGCCACAGTCTGCGACGGTCAAAAAGCTTTCCAGAAAACGTGTGTCCATGAAGATAGTTTTCTTACCTTCTGAAAGAAGGCGCAAGTAGGTTTTCTTGTTTTAAGCTTTACCTAATGTCCACGCTCAAGCCCGACTATTCAGCATGGGCAAGAAGGAGTTTCCATGGACATCCAAAGCAAGTTCAGCCGCCTCGGCACTGACGCTGCCCCCGGGCAGGAAGTTCGCCAGCAAACAGGAAGCGTCGAAGCCTTGCTGCGTGGTGACGTTCTGTCGGGCTGCGCCGTGGATTTCTCTCATGGCGATGTCGATGCCTTTCAGCCGACCCCTGGTTCTTTCGAGGTCTTTTCCGCCGGTGTGGAGTCGGGTGGCAAACAGGCATATACTGAGTATCGCGGCGACATCGGCATCCGCGAAGACCTCGCCCAACGCATCGCCGCGTTCACCGGCGCTCCGGTTGATGGCCGCGACGGCATGATCATCACGCCTGGCACGCAAGGCGCGCTTTTCCTCGCGGTCGCGTCGACGGTGTCGCGTGGTGACAAGGTTGCGATCGTCCGGCCGGACTACTTCGCCAACCGCAAGTTGGTCGACTTCTTTGAAGGCGAGATCGTCCCCATTCAGATGGACTATGCCGATGTTGAAGGCAAAGCCGGGCTCCAGCTCGACCATCTGGAAGATGCCTTCAAGTCTGGCGTAAAGGTCTTCCTGTTCTCCAACCCGAATAACCCTGTGGGCGTAATTTACGCGCGCGAGGAAATCGAGGCGATTGCCGAACTCGCCAGCCGCTACGGTGCCACCGTCATCGTCGACCAGCTTTACTCCCGCCTTCTTTACTCGGGCGTCAACTACACCCATCTGCGTGCCCAGAAAATCGACGCTGAAAACGTCATTACGATCATGGGTCCGTCCAAGACCGAGTCGTTGAGCGGCTACCGGCTGGGTGTCGCCTTCGGATCGAAGGAAGTCATCACCAGGATGGAAAAGCTTCAGGCCATCGTGTCGCTGCGCGCCGGCGGGTACAGCCAGGCGGTTCTGCGCACCTGGTTCAATGAACCGGAAGGCTGGATGGCGCAGCGCATCCAAGAGCACCAAGCGATCCGCGACGATCTGCTAAAAGTATTCCGCGCTACGCCAGGCATCACGGTACGCACCAGCGAGGCCGGCAGCTACATCTTCCCGCAACTTCCTAAGTTGACGGTCAGCGGATCCGATTTCGTCAAAGTTCTTCGCTTGCAGGCAAGCGTGATCGTGACGCCCGGCACGGAATTCAGCCCGCACTCGGAAGACAGTATCCGCCTGAACTTCTCGCAAGATCACGCTGCCGCTGTCGCAGCCTGCGAACGTCTCGTAGCGCTGGTGGATCGCTACCGGGCCTGATAATCAGCCGGTCGATGAACGCCAAACGGGGGCGCAGGGATTAAACGCCCTGCGACCCCGTCAACATTTTGCGTCCGGGATCACGCAGGCTTGCGCCGTCGCTGAGGGTGACCGCAAAATTGGTGTTTTACCCCGTCGGTGGCACTTAGAACGTGCAATCTGCGCTGCGATATCGCTGGATCGTGTCGGGATTTCTACCCCATACGCTCCGAAGCATAGGATCCCGGAGAGGCCGGAAACACGATTGTCCGATTGCCATTGAGAAACACCCGCCGGTGTATGTGGGCATGAATGGCCCGCGCAAGCACCTGACTCTCAACGTCACGGCCCAGCGAAACATAGTCGCTAGGGCTCTGTGCATGCGTGACGCGAACCGTATCCTGCTCGATGATCGGACCTTCATCGAGGTCGGCCGTCACGTAATGCGACGTTGCGCCAATCAACTTCACACCACGCTCGAAAGCCTGCTTGTACGGATTTGCGCCCTTGAAGCTCGGTAGAAAAGAGTGGTGTATGTTGATGATTTTGCCTGACATTTTCCGGCACATGTCGTCTGACAGAACCTGCATGTAGCGGGCAAGCACGATCAGCTCGGCACCGGTCTCTTCCACGATCCGCATCTGCGCGGCTTCAGCTTCGGCTTTGTTGGCCTTGGTCACGTTGATGTAGTGGAAGGGAATGTCGTGGTTCACTACAACCTTTTGATATTCCATATGATTCGAGATCACGGCGACGATATCGATGGGCAGCGCACCGATGCGCCAGCGGTAAAGTAGATCGTTCAAGCAGTGGCCAAAACGCGAAACCATGATGACGACCTTCATCCGCTCGGTCTCATCGTGGAAGGAATAGGACATCTTGAAGGGCTCGGCCGTCGGCGCAAACCCTTCCCGCAAACTGGCCAAATCAGCACCTTCTTCCGACTTGAAGCTGATGCGCATGAAGAAGGCGCCTGTTTCCGGGTCGTCGAACTGCGAGCTGTCGGTGATGTTGCAGCCATGATCAGCCAAATAGGCGGTAATGGCAGCAACCACGCCGCGCGTGGACGGGCATGTAACGGTCAGGAAGAGATTGGTCATGGGATGTCCTGAAAGTCTAGGGCATGGCGCGTTTTGAGAACGCCGAAAGCGGAATGAAATCAGGCTGCTAGACCAGCCTCAGGGAGTCCGTGATTTCGGCAGCAGGCCGTAAGCGTGTTGGCAAGCAGGCACGCAATCGTCATGGGACCAACCCCGCCGGGCACCGGCGTCAAGGCGCCAGCAACGGCAGCTGCGCTGTCGAAGTGAACGTCGCCAACCAACTTGTTTTGACCGTCCCGTTCGACGCGGTTGATGCCGACATCGATCACCGTCGCGCCGGGCTTGATCCACTCTCCACGCACCATTTCGGGACGGCCAACGGCGACAACGACGATGTCCGCCTGACGAACCACGGAAGCGAGATCCTGAGTCCGGCTATGCGCGATGGTGACCGTGCACCCATCACCCAACAGCAACTGCGCCATAGGCTTACCGACAATGTTAGAGCGACCGACGACCACCGCGCTCAAGCCTTCCAGCTTTCCGAGACGATCGCGCAAAAGCATCAGGCAGCCCAGCGGCGTGCAGGGCACCATCGCTTTCTGTCCCGTGCCCAGTAGGCCGACGTTCAAGATGTGAAAGCCATCGACATCCTTGGTGGGATCAATGGCGTTGATGACCTTATTGGCGTCCATATGGGCGGGCAACGGCAGCTGCACGAGGATACCGTGAACCTGCGGATCGCTGTTCAGCCTGCCGATCAACCCAAGCAGATCGGCTTCGGAGGTTCCAGCATCGAGCTTGTGCTCGAAGCTGTTCATGCCGCATTCGAGCGTCTGCCTGCCCTTGTTCCGGACGTAAACTTGGGACGCAGGATCTTCGCCCACCAGAACAACGGCCAGACCTGGCATAATGCCATGCTCCGTCCGCAACACTGCGACTTGTTCGGCAAGCCTTTGACGCAAGGTTGCGGCGAAGGCCTTTCCGTCGATCAGGGCCGCCGCCGGCGATGATGGCACGGACGCTGCTTCAGTCATGGGGATGAAGAGCGCCTGGCGCATGGAGTGCTGCAACTTCGAAGTTGGCCTTAAGGCCTTCGGCGGTTTCGGTCAGCACTTCCAGCGCGAACTCCGACGAAGCGATGTCGAAGAAGATGTCATAGGAGGGTGCGCCGAAATGATCGAGCCGCGCGATCACAACATCCATATGCAAAGCCCGCGTCTGCGTCACCTGACCGACCTTCAACACGGTCGGCCTCAGATCGGCCATCGAGATCCGGCGCATCAAATCCTGTGCGTTTGGTCCAGTCACCACGAACCACGCCCAGCCTTCTTCGCGATAGGCATCATAGCCTTTGGCCGCCAGCTGGCTGTCGTGCCACGCCTGCCGCAACGCGCGCAGCCGCTCGCCGCTATCACCGTGAGGAGCGGTCAGCAAAACTTCCTGTTGGCCGAGCCGCAACACACTCGTGCCGCATGGCAACCTCACGGCCTCGTTGACGCTCCCCGGAGCTGCAAGCCCCTGCTCGGCAAGCCAATCCATCGTGCCGGGCCCACGCAGACCGAAGCGATCAGTTTGGGTGCAATGGAGCACAACGTTTTCACCCGCATTCGGAAGCGCGCTTCTGCGAGAAAGCTTTTGCTCCAAGACATCGTTGCGCAAGCTCGGATCAATGCCGCCGACAGGTGCAGCATTCTGGCTGTTCAACCTCATCATCACATCTCCTGCCGGCGGTTTTCCGCATCGTAGAACGGCGCAGGTATGACCTTGGCTTGCACTTCCTTGCCGCACAGGCCGCGGATGCGGATGGTGGCATCCGGAACCGCGTCGCGCGGATCGGCATAGGCCAGCCCGATCCACTTGTTCAGGTTGGGCGAGAAGCAGGTCGAAGTCACAAAGCCAACCGGACGACCGTCCCGCATGACCAGGCAGGATTCCGCCAAGCGTATGCCGTGACCGTCAGGCAGTTCGAAGCCGCAAAGCTTGCGCTTCAAGCCAAGCTTACGGCGCGCCTCGATCGAGGTCTTGCCGACATAACGCGTCTTGGCCTTGGACAGCGCCCATTCCATTCCGAGTTCATCAGGCGTGGAAAGCGCATCGGTGTCCTGACCAATGATGATATGACCCTTTTCTAGGCGCAGAACGCGCGACGCTTCCAGCCCGTAAGGCCGCAGGCCGAACGGTGCGCCAACATGAAGAAGCTTTCGCCACAATCCGGGGCCGTAGGACTGCGGCACATGCAGCTCGTAGCTCAGCTCACCCGTGAAGCCGATGCGCATGATACGGACAGGACATCCGCCGATCGTGCCTGTTCGACCATTGAGATAACCGAAGCCCTCGGCTGAGAGGTCGATATCGCCGCCGAGCGCTTCGAGAACCTTGCGGGCCGAAGGACCGGTGACGTTGATGGCAGCGAACGACGCCGTGATGTTCTGGATATCGACCTGCATGCCCCACTGCGCGTTGAGGAACGTCATTTCCGAAAACACGCGCGCAACCGCACCGGTGGTGGCCGTCACGTAGAACTCGGTTTCCGACAAGCGATAGGCTACGCCGTCATCTACAACCGAGCCCATGTCGTTCAGCATCAGGCAGTAGCGAACCCGACCAACCGGCTGCTTGGCATGCGTCATCGTATAGATGCGGTCGATGAAGGCGGCTGCATCTGGTCCTCGGATCGCAAGCTTGCCCAAGGTCGAAACATCGAGCATGCCGACCTTTTCGCGCACGAGCTTCACTTCATCCGCTATGATCTTCTTCACGTCCGATCCGCCACCGTAGTAAAGCGGCCGCCACCAGGCGCCTACCGGCGTCATCTTTGCCTTGCTCGCCACATGCTCGGCATGAATGGCCGTGTGACGGTAATGCACGTGATTGGGACCAGCGAGCAGGCCGAGCTTTTCCGGCCCAAACGGCGGGCGCGAGGTCGTGACCCCGATCTCCGCGACCTTGCGGTTTGTTTCAGCAGCGACGATCCGCGCCGTGGTCAAGGCAGAGTGACGACCCTGCGAAGGACCCATGCCCACCGTGGAATAGCGCTTCACCAGTTCCAGTTCGCGATAGCCGTCGACCACTGCATTCTTGATGTCCTTGACCTGCAGATCCTCGTCGAAGTCGACGAAGTCCCGACCTTTCGGATGGGGCGAAAGCTGATGGAAGTAGTTCATCCGGGAAGACGTGGCATCTTCCATCGCGGCGGGCAAAGTAACATCGTAGCCAGCAGCCTTCGCCGCCGTGGCGCCGGCGATCTCGCCGTTGCGCAATACGGATTCGAGCGCAAAATACCCTGCTGTCGAGCCAGCGAGATACATGGCATCTGGCATATGGTTCAGCACGAAGTGCTTGGCGTCATCGTCATAGCCGAGCTTGGCGCCGGCATGCAGAGGCAGTTGATAACCGGGCGTGTAGCCTGCAGCCACCACCATGTGATCGCATTCCAGCACCTCGACACCTTTCGCGGGTGTCTTGATCTGAACCGCACGAATATGGCGATTGCCTTTTGTGCCATGAGCTTCAATGACGGTCGCATTGGTGATGATCCGCACGCCCTTTGCGATAAGGCTTTCGGCCAGATCAGGCGAGGTCGGGCTGGCACTCGGCTCAAGAACGGCAGCGATCGGGATGCCGGCGTCCAGCATATCCAAAGCCGCGAGATAGCCGTCGCGGTTGCCCGCAAAAACCACGCCGCGCTTGCCGGGACGAACGGCATAATGGCGCAACAAGCGCTGTGCTGCCGACGACAGGATGATGCCCGGCAGATCGTTGTTGCGAAAGATGAGCGGTTGTTCATGGGAGCCGGCGGCTACCACTACCTGGGCCGCCCGTACGCGATAAAGCGTTTCACCCTGCAAGACCGGCACGAAGTTGTCGCCGTACCAGCCGTTGCAGGTTGCCCCGGTCATGACGCGCAGGTTGCTCAGCGTTTCTACCTTGGCACGCAAGGCTCGGAGCGTTTCTTCGGCTTCAGCACGGTCGCGCCCGAAACGGGCATAGGTCAATGCTCCGCCAATTTCGGGATTGAGGTCGACGACCAGCACCTGAGCGCCCGCTTCGGCAGCCTTGATGGCAGCCGAAAGACCGGCAGGGCCCGCGCCCACGACGAGTACGTCAGTGTGAAGGTTTTCTCGGACATAGTGGCCATAACCGGCATGAATATCGACTTTGCCGAGGCCAGCCGACTTGCGGATAAGCGGCTCCCAGAACTTCAGCCAGCTCTTTACGCGCGGCCCAAAGAAGCTGCGATAATAGAAGCCGACCGGCATGAAGCGGCCAAGCTTGTCCAACACAGCATTGCGGTCGTTCTCCGCCGTGCCGTTGACGTTCTGAGCCGTGACAGCGAGCCCATCGGTAATGGAGCGCAGATCGGCCCGCACATTGGGCTCATCAGGTAACTGCACCAGTGTGTTGGCGTCCTGACCAGCCATGGTGAGGATACCGCGCGGGCGGTGATACTTGAACGAGCGGGAGAGGATCCAGCGCTCTGCGCCAGCCATGGCCGATGCAATCGTGTCGCCGCCGAAGCCATCCAATTGACGCCCGTCGAATTGAAAACGGATCTTGCGGGCGCGATCAAGACGCGAACCCCAGGGAAGTGGAAGCCGTTCGGTCATTTCAGGCGGGCTTTCGATTAGGAAGGTAAGTGGCGACGATCTTGTCAGTGACGGTGTGACGCTCGGCGATCAGAACCGTGTTGGATGGCGTGTGCCGCCACCACTCCTGCATGATCCCCAGCGGATTGTCGGCATAAAACAGGGTCTCGATAAGCTCGTCGCCATGTTCGGCGCTCACAGTTCGAACGGGCCCCAAATACTGAAATTCGGAGATGTTGCGTGGGCCGTTCACCGGGCAGTTCAGGATTTTCATGGAAATGCCTCGTCAGTGGCTGGCAGCCGTTGCGCCCATCTCGTTCAACAGCGCAAAACTGTCGAACCGGCGCAGGTCGAATGGCTTGAGAATGTCTGGCACGCGACCTGTGGCGATGGTTTCCGCCAGTCGCTTTCCTGCTACCGGTGTCGCCTTGAAACCCCACGTACCCCAGCCGCAATCCAGCCAGTAATTGTCGATCGGAGATGCGCCCATGATCGGGCTGTAGTCCGGCGTCATGTCGGTAATGCCAGCCCATTGACGCAGCAGCTTGACCTTGTGCAGGAAGGGCAAGAGATGCAGCGCGCCTTCCGCCAGATGCTCCTTCTGGTCCAGCGTGGAACGGGTGGAGGCCAGCTGATAAGGGTCCGAACCGCCGCCGATCACGATCTCGCCGCGCGATGACTGCACAAGGTAGGTGTGCAGGTTGGCGGAAGACAGAAGGATATTCAGGAACGGCTTCAAGGGCTGCGTCACCATCGCCTGCAGCGGGAAGCAGCGGATCGGCAGCTTGATGCCGGCCATTGCCGCAACCTGCCCATTCAAGCCACCGACGGCCTGAAGCACCTGGCCGGCTGCAATCGCGCCCCGGTTGGTTTTGACATGCGTGATCCGGCCATTTGCTTTTTCGAAGCCGGTCACTTCCGTACGCTGATGGATCTCGACGCCGCGTTCCGCCGCGCGTTTCGCATAACCCCATGCAACCGCATCATGCCGCGCCGTTCCGCCATCGGCATGCCAGAGCCCACCGAGCACTTCATGCTGTCCGCCAAGATCAAGATTGAGCTCAGGGCAAAGCTCTTTCACCGTCTGAACATCCACCACTTCGATGCAGGTGCCCATGTGCTTGCCCATCTCGGCCCGCAGATGGAAGCTGCGCATCGTGGCGTCCGAATGCGCCAAAGTGAGCTGTCCGCGCTGCGAGAACATGATGTTGAAGCCGAGATCGTGCGACATAGTCTCGTAGAGCTCGACGCCTTCCTTGTAAAAGCGCACCGACTCTTCGGTCATGTAGTTCGAGCGGATAGTGGTCGTGTTGCGCGCGGTGTTGCCGCCCGCAAGATAGCCCTTTTCCAGAACGGCCACGTTGCAGATGCCATGCACGTTCGACAGGTAATAGGCGGCCGCAAGACCATGACCGCCACCGCCTATGATGACGACGTCATAGGATTGTTTCAGCTCAGGCGTCGGCGGGATGTCCTTGTAAGGAACATGCTTGGAGCGCAGACCGTATTTCAGCAGAGAAAAGGGCATGATGTCCTGCGATGAGCATCGGGAATTGCATCCATAAACGACCGAAAATTGCAGCTCGCAAGAAAGCGATCTTTACTCACTGACCCTGTTTTCGTTATGGATTCTTAACCTTGAGAGGGGCGCATGCGAAATCTGCCACATCTGAGTTATCTGGAAGCATTTGAGGCAGCCGCACGCCACCTGAGTTTCACGCGTGCAGCAGAGGAGCTCAACTGCACCCAAGCTGCTATCAGTCAGCGTGTGCGGGCTCTCGAACACTTCTTCTCCCGACCCCTCTTCCACCGCCGCAGCAATGGCCTTGAACTGACCGACGTTGGCATGGCCTATCTTCCGGGCATCGCGGATGCGCTGGATCGTGCGGAGACAGCCACGCAGGGCATGTTGGGCGCCGCGGCACAGACCAGTCTAACCGTGTCGGCGCCTTTGAGTTTCGTGATCTTGTGGCTGTCGCGACATCTTGGGCAATTTTCGGCGTTGCACCCTCAGATGGAACTGCGTGTGAACAGTACGATCTGGACGGACCCCAATGTCGAACTCGCCGATCTCAGCATCCTCCTCATGGACGTGTCGCAACGGGAGCCGGAGGCCATCCGTCTCGGACAAGAGCGCTTGATGCTGCTCTGCGATCCCGAAACGGCGAAGCAGGCACAAAACCGACCGCGCGCAGACTGGCTGAACGCGCATCGCCTGATCTATGTCGAGGGTCGAATGCAACTTTTGGATCGATGGGCAAAAACGGAGAATATAGACGTTGCTCCGACATCCGCTGCCATCAAAGCCGACAATGCCGCTACCGCTCTAGACATTGCCGCATCAGCCGGAGGAATCACGACGACCCTATCGAGTTACGCGGCCTCTTACCTGAAGTCGGGCCGGCTCGTCGCGCCATTCGGCGTTGGTGAGATTCTCCCAGTGGCCTTGCATGTCGTGCCAAATTCCAAGCGGAAGCGTTCCCGCTCAGCCGCCTTGTTCATACAATGGCTGTCAGGCGAGATCCCCTTCGATCGCCAGATCTAGATCCTCGCTCAGAACCGGCGCACCGGCGAACAATATGCGTTTGATACGCTGCTTTGTCAGCTGATGATGAAGCGTCGCATACTCGTCCGCACGTGCGGCATCACGCTGCGTGATCGCGTCCAGGATCAAGTCATGCTGACGTAGTGTCTCAGCTAGGTGCTGCTTGATCTCTGGTTCGTCGGTTGCAACATTATTGGAGAAACACGCCCGCGCTATGCGTAGCGATCCAGTCAGTGTCTGCTCGTAGAAGGCACTGAAATGGCGGTTGTCGGCAGCGTTGGCGATGGCCATGTGGAACGAGAAGTTCGCTTCGGATCGCCCGACACCATCGCCTGTTTTAACGGCCTCGGCGAAGAGATCCCTGTGCGCTGCAATTTGTTCAAGGTCGTCGTCTGTGCGACTTTGCGCGGCGAGTCGATGGATGACGCGGCTCGCGACCAACAAGGCATCATACAGTTTCGGGAGATCGTCGAAATCGAGCGGCGCAACCTTGGCTGTGCGGCCTTCGCGTACAACCAGACCGTCGGCAATCAGTTGAATGATCGCTTCGCGAACGGGGGTGCGGGACACCGACAGGGACTCGGCCAAAGCGGCCTCATCAAGGCTCCGCCCGGGACGAAGCTCCAACCGGAGTATCGCATCGCGCAACTGACGCGTAACTTTCCATGCATCCCGTTCGTTCACGAATTACCTATCCTGTTCAAACCAGGTGCAGATACATGCCCGATCGTGATAGTGCAAATCTGGACCAATTCGTTATCGAGCTATTTCAATAAAGCGGTCCCATCACAGGCGGCTTGTTCGCACAACAGCCAGTGGTCCCCTGGCGAAGCACTCTAGAGCCGACCGCTATCAACTTGGGGTCCGCTCGCGCTTTGTCATCAGAGGTGGAGCAGATGCTTGCTGGATCTTCCAGGCGGCAACGGCAGACGTGTCGCGATTGTCACATCTGCCGCAGCCACCGGGATGTACTAGGTCAGCGGATCAGCACCCCGGAAGCCATGAAGCCTCCATCGATGTTGAGAATGTGTCCGTTGATATAGGCTGCTTCAGGCGAAGCCAAGAAGAGGATTGCCGCCGAAACCTCCTCAGGCTTGGCGTAGCGTTTCGCAGGGATCTGGGCATCCCAAATCGCGCGATCCTTCGGTCCATGCACCTGGAGGATCATTGGCGTATCTACCGGCGTAGGAGCAACCGCGTTGGCGGTGACGCCCTTGTCGCCAAGTTCGGCGGCCAGCAAGCGCGTCAGCATGTCGACGCCACCTTTGCTACAGGAGTAAGCGCCACGTCCGGTATTCGCGATCTGACCGTTCACCGAACTGACGGTTATGATGCGGCCAGTGCCCTTAGCGACCATCTGACGACCGGCAAACTGACAGCAATTGAAGGTTCCCGTCAGATTGACGGACAAGATCCGCTCCCAGTCCTGCGGATCGAACTCAAGGATCGCACCCGTCTTCACAATCGCAGCGCTTGTCACCAGAACGTCGGTACCGCCGATCTCTTCGATCTTCTTGAAGGCGGCTTCCACGGCATCGCGGTCGGCCACATCGAGTGCAACGCCCGAAACTTTGCCCTTGCCCTGAAGCCGCGCTTTCGCCTTATCTAAAGCCTCCTGCGACCAATTAAATCGTCTTCGTCATGATCTAAACGAGCCTGCTTCGGCGAAGGCAAGAGCGGTCGCCTCGCCAATCCCGCCGGCGCCACCCGTGATCACGACGTTCTTTCCGGCAAAATCGGTCATCTGGATTTTTCTCAGTTCTGGATGAATTCGAGGAGCTCGATTACATCCAGTATACCGAATGGATGCCGGTCTATGTCAAGACGTCTTCGGACGTTTGCCGGCCGGCGTGTCCGGATGCCTTGTCTTACCTAGGTAATCTGAAATCCATGTGCGAGCGGATCTCGGTCATCGACGAAGATGGTGTTGTGTCCGATGATGCGGGCCCAGCCACCCACGCTTGGTTTAATACCCTTGAACGAGCCTATCTGCGCATCGGCCTCGACCTTGCCTTCGAAGATCGTGCCGATCAGACTTTCCTGCCGCCACGTATCACCGATCTTCAAGCGTCCTTTTCCGTGCAATTGTGCCATGCGGGCGGATGTGCCGGTGCCGCCGGGCGATCGATCGATGGCCTTGTCGCCGTAAAACACAGCACCGCGGCCATCAGCATCACCGCTCTTGGGATCATCGCACCAGATCGCATGGTGAACGCCACTGATACGGTCATCGTCGGGATGAACGGGCTTGCAGATGGGCTCCAGCGCGTCGCGAAGGGCGCGGCTCAGTTCGACGATGTCGCTGGCCGTTCCGGCATCCAGACCTTTCCAGTTTTCCTGCGGTTCGATAACGGCGTAGAAGTTGCCGCCATATGCGATATCGACAACCAATGGCCCGACGCCTGGAACATCGACACGCACATCGGCAGCGTGCAGATAGCTGTCGACATTGAACATACGCACGGAGTTCACGAACTCGCCCGGCTTCTCGTATCGGATATCGACACGGCCAGCCGGCGTTTCGATGGATAACTGTCCAGGAACACGCGGCGTCACAAGCCCTTCCTCGATCGCCGCTGTCACCAAGCCGATCGTGCCAGCCCCACACATCGGCAGACAACCGCTGACTTCCACGAAGATCACCGCGAAGTCACAATCCTCTCGATGAGCGGGATAGATGATAGCGCCGGACATGATGTCATGGCCGCGCGGCTCGAACATGAGAGCCCGACGAACCCAATCATGATCTCGAATAAACAGCTCGCGGCGTTCTGCGATGGGAAGATGAGGCAGGATCGGACCTCCGCCGGCGATCAGCCGGACAGGATTGCCGCAGGTGTGCGAGTCGATGCAGAAGAAGCTACGGCGCATTGAGTATTAGCCCTATCGAAAACCTACGCGTTACGAACGACCTTGCTCGATCGTCCCTGAAGCGCACCGCGCGACACCCTGTCCAGCAGAATAGCGACGGCAACGATTGCCAGCCCGGCCCGCAGTCCTAGCCCCATCTCCATGCGGGTCAGGCCACGGGTCACTTCGGCACCGAGACCGCCGGCACCAACCAAGCCTGCCAGAACCACCATTGCCAGCGACAAAAGAATGCACTGGTTCAAGCCCACGATCAGCGTGGGCGTGGCCGACGGGATCTCGATCTTGAAGAGGATCGAGCGCGGCGAAGCACCAGTCGCGCGTCCGAGTTCAAGAAGGTCCTTTGGCACTTGGTTGAAGGCGAGCGTCGTCAACCGCAGCATAGGAGGCACGCCGTACACAATGGTCGCAATGATCGCGGGAACGCGGCCCAGGCTGAAGATCATCACGGCCGGGATGAGATAGACCCAAGGCGGCACCGTCTGCATGATGTCGAGAACCGGGCGAATGGCCTGTTCCACTTTGCGATAGCGGGACGCCAGGATGCCAAGCGGAAAAGCGATCAAGACGGAAATTGCGACCGCCACGGTCACCAGCGCCAGCGTCTGCATCGACGCGACCCACAAACCCGAGAGGTAACAGAAGGCCAAAGCTACACCGGCGACGATCGCGACACGAATGTTGACGGCAAAATAAACGAGCACGAGCGCAAGAAGGATGACGCCATAAGGTGGCAGCAGAACCAGCACCGCTTCAATGCTGGATAAAACGGCCTCCACAACAGTCGAGATGGCCCGAAAGAGTGGATGGAAGTTGGTGTTAAGCCAGTCAACCACAGGAGCTAGGTAGGTGCCGGGCGAAAAGCGCAGATCTTCCGCATTCATTGGCTGGTTTCCTTTGCCCGCCTTCCAGCGCTCTGCGTCAAGCGGTCGAGGATCATCGTCAAGAAGACGATGGCGATGGCGGCATTGATTGACACGGCGATATCGAGGGTGCGAATCGCACCGTAGATCGTGGCGCCCAGTCCGCCCGAGCCGACGATGCCGGCGATCACCACCATGCCGAACGCCATCATCAGGCTCTGGTTGATCCCTGCCATGACGCTGGGAACCGCAAAGGGCATCCTGATCTTCGTGAACATCTGCCAAGGCGTAAGGCCGCTTGCCCTGCCTAGTTCGATAAACTCGTTCGGCGTCATGCGAATGCCGAGCGAGGTCAAACGCACCGCCGGCGGCACGGCAACGATGAAGGTCGCGACAAGGGCGGTGGCCGGACCGTATCCGAGAAGAGCAATAGCCGGCAGAAGATAGATGTAAGGCGGAAGGGTTTGAACGAGGTCAAGGACTGGGTCGAGGAAACGGTCGAAGGACCGTACAAAGCCCGCCATAATGCCGACCGGAATCCCAACCAGTAGAGCAAGCGCCGTGGCTGTAATGACGAGAGCCAGCGTACTCATGGTTTCTTCCCAAAGACCCATGAAGCTGCAGAATGCCAGCGCAACGCCGATCGCAACGCCCGCAAGAAGGTTGATCTGCCGCCATCCGATCAGAACGGCGAGGACCGCGATGACATAGAAGGGCGGAACCTGTAGCAGCCAAAGAACACCGTCATAGGTGGTCTCGAGCACCATGCGCACGAACTCAAACAGCCATTCGCCATGGTCGCTGATCCAACTCAGCGTGTCGTCCGTCCACATGTCGAAGGTGTCGGCTATAACCGAAATGTCCATGCCCATCCCCCGCCTATGCCGCCGCTGCTTCGCCTGCCGGATGTCCGGCTACGCTGCGCAAGAGCCCGCGCGTCGTGACCACGCCGACGATCGCCTCGTTCTCGACAACCGCGATGGCGTCGCGGTCCGACTGCATGGTCAAGTCGATCAGCTTACCGATATCGGCCTCAGGCGTGGCGCGAAGCAGCGCAGTGATATCGGTCTGCGGATGCGCCGCGCTATACTCGGCGACAGGGCGCATAACAGTATGCGCTTTGACGAGATGAACGCGGGAGATGCCTGCCACGAAGTCGGACACATAGTCGTCGGCCGGATTGGTCACGATATCCTCCGCCGTGCCAACCTGAACGATGACGCCGTCCTTCATGATGGCGATCCGGTCACCGATGCGGATGGCCTCTTCGAGGTCATGCGTGATGAACACGGCTGACTTGCCTAGCGACTTGGTGAGCTGTCGGAATTCATCCTGAAGCTGGCGACGGATCAAAGGGTCGAGCGCGCTGAAGGGCTCGTCCATCAGGATGATCTCGGGATCCGCAGCAAGTGCGCGAGCAAGACCGACGCGCTGCTGCATGCCGCCTGACAGTTCGGATGGGTAGCGTGAGGTCCAGTCGGTCAAGCCGACCTTGTCGAGCGCAGCACGCGCCGTCTGGTGGCGTTCATCCTTACCGACACCACGGACTTCCAACCCGAAAGCAGCGTTTTCCAGCACGGTACGATACGGCAAAAGGGCGACGCTTTGGAAGACCATGCCGATGTGGCGGGCGCGCATCTCCCTCAGCTGTGCTGCGTTCAGCTTGGCGATGTCGCGACCTTTAACGACGATTCCGCCCATGCTTGGCTCGATGAGACGATTGAGCAGACGGATCAGCGTCGATTTTCCGCTACCCGATAGACCCATGACGCAGAAGATCTCGCCGCGGCGGACCTGCAAGCTGGCATCGGCCACACCGACCACGCAGTTAAATTCGTCCAGCACCTGCTTCTTGGATAGTCCGCGCTCGGCAATCGCCTTGACGGCAGCGGGCGCGCAGGAACCAAAGATCTTCCAGACCGACTTGCAGTCGACCAGAATTTCGTTTGATGGATCAGTCACTGTGTTCATCGCGGTCCCCCAGGCTGGCTTGATGCCGGCTTCATTTTCGATCGCTTAAGAAAACGGGCCGCCGACCAGCGGCCCGTTAAAAACTTATTCGCTCTTGATGTTCTCCCAACGCTTAATCAGGTCGGCATGGGCTTCGATCCAGCTTGCTACGGCTTGGTCCATGGTCTTGCCGTCACTGACCTCACCGTTGATGGCCGTGATGTCGGCAAGCGGCACGTAAACGCTGGCGATCGCTTCACGCGCACCCGGATTTTCCGCCGAAAAGCCCTTCTGGCCGATCCAGTAGTAGCTCTGTGGGGGCGGGAAAACGCCCTTCGGATCGTTCAGGAACTTCACGTCGAATTTCTGCATCATCCAGGATGGCTCCCAGATCGTAACCGCGATCCACTCCTGACGATCGATCGCCGACTTTAGAGCCGCTGTCATCGCCGCGGTGCTGCCTTCCACGAGCTGCAGCTTGAGGTCGTAGTCCTTGACTGCGTTTGTTGTGTCACGCATGAGGCCCGAACCCGGCTCGATGCCGACAATCTTGCCGCCGAGCTTGTCGGCATTGTCGTTCAACTGATCCATCGAGTCGATGGTCACATATTTCGGGACAGCCACGCCCTGGAACAGGCCGTGGGATACCGGCGAAATCTTCTCAAGCCGATTCTTGTTCTTGTTCCAGTAGTCTTGCGCAACGTAATCGGTCTGCGATGCGAGGATCTGGATATCGCCCTTGCTCAAAGCGGCATAAGCGATGCCCCATTCGGCGAATTCGACGACCTTAACGCTGTAGCCCTTGTCTTCCAGAACCTTCTTGGTGATGCCGGTGATCGGCGTCAGATCTTCCCAGGACAGGGTCCCCATCGTGATCGACTTTTCCTGTGCCTGTGCGGGCAGGATCGCCAACCCGACCATCGCCGCCGCACAAAGCGCCTTCCAGAAAGTTTTCATTCCACGCTCCTGTTATTGTTCCCTTTTATGTTTGAAGGACGGACGCGGTATGTCCTTCAAATTGCGCTTGGCCCGATCATCCTTCGCGGCCCGCCCGCAATTCCTGCATGCGGATCACCGAATTGATACCGACCGTCGCGAATGGCTCTGGTGGGAGCCGCAAGGGCTCGGGGTGATCCATGAATTCCGTGAGTTGCTGAGACTGAGTCCCAGTCGCGAGCTCTGCCGCCATCACGCCCGCAAGTGTGCTCTTGACGGTTCCAAGCCCATTTTCGCAGCAGGCCGAATACAGCCCTTCTTCGATCTGACCGAAGGCCGGCACGTGGTTGCGGCTGAGGCAAATGCGGCCGGTCCAGCTGTATTCGAAAGGCACGCCCGCGAGTTCAGGAAAGCGTGCATCGAGCGAACGGCGATGCACTTCGGCCATCTTCGATATCCGCTTCTGCGACACCGCGATGGCGGTATCGTAAGTGTAGCGGGTGCGAATGGCGATGCGCGACTGACCGTCTGACGTAATCTTGCGAACGGTGGCGCCCATCGCGTCGGCTGGCAGCAAAGACCACTTATCGCGTCCGGACGCCTTCCGCCCGAAATCATCCGCAGGAAACGGTGTGGTCATCGAGGCATAGGCGGTAATGTGCATCAATCGGCCGCCAAAGTGACCGAAATCATCGACATGTCCGTTGACGCCAAGAATAATCTTGGGAGCCGTTACCGTTCCCCGGGGCGTGACCGCACTCCAAGTCCCGCCTTCTCGCTTCAGCGCAGTCACCGGCGAACGTTCGAAAATATCGATCCTGGATGCTAGTCCCGCCGCAAAGCTGCGTATGTAATCCGCCGGCTGAAGGGTGATGGCGCCCGGCGTGTACAGGCCGCCAAGATAAAAACCCGTTCCCGTCAGCGAGCGCATCTCAGCAGCGTCGAGGAAGCTATGTCTCTCCCCGATGCTCTTCAGCGATGCGCCAAAGCTCTGGTTTAGCTTCAAACCGCGCTGTGTTGCAGCCGCGTTGATCTTGCCCGACGGATCGAACGTGTCATGCGACATCCCGTATTCTGCCGCTGCCTCCTTGGCAAAGCCGATCGCGGACCGGTTCTGTGCCATTTCCAGCTGCGTCGCGGCAGCACTGCCACTGGAATATTCGCTCGACGCAAGATTATGGGGCACATCGATCATGAAGCCCGAATTTCGGCCGGCGGCACCCTTTGCCACCTCGGTCGCGTCAAGAACGACGATCTTGTCTTCAGGTCGCAGCTGAAGCAGCCGGCGAGCGGCGGACAAGCCGGCAAAGCCTGCACCGATGATCAGCCAGTCAGCGTTCACATCGCCTTCAAGCACGCGAATGGGAAACGAACGTGGACTGATCGCCTCCCACCCCGAGGTGCCGTTTTCGACAGGCAAACGCTTGACGAAGATCGTCACCGCACGGTCTCGTCTACAGAGCGATCCGAAACGTCGATCCAGATCGTCTTGAGCTCGCAATAGTTGTCATGCGCGAAGACGGACTTGTCGCGGCCGCCAAACCCGGACTCCTTGTAGCCGCCAAACGGCGTCGTTGCGTCCCCCTCGCCAAAGCAGTTGACCGTGACGATCCCGGCCCGGATCTCGCGCGACAGCTTGATCGCCTTGCGCAGGCTTCCCGTGTAGACGGAGGCAGCCAAGCCGTAAGCCGTATCATTGGCGAGAGCGATGGCTTCCGAAAGGGACTCGAAGGTCGAAACGGACAGCACCGGTCCGAAGATCTC
>NZ_DAMBUH010000013.1:0-13509 GCF_032053605.1 Tianweitania sp. | reverse complement strand
TCTTGGAACAACCGGCTTGCGGGCGTCACCCCATCTACTACGGTCGGCTCGACATAGATGCCCTTCTGCGTTTCGCCACCGTGGACGACCGAAAGGTTCTCGTCCTTCGCGCTATCCAAAAAGGATTTCACCTTGTCGAAATGCGTCGTGCTGACCAGCGCGCCGATCCGGTTGTCAGGATCGAGCGGATCCCCGGTTCGCCACTCGCGCATGTAGGCGCCCATACGCTCGAGCAGCTCGTCCTTTATCTTCGCATGAACGATCAGGCGGGAAGAGGCCGAGCAGTTCTCGCCCATGTTCCAGAAGGCGCCGTTGACTACCTGCTCGGCGACGAGATCGAGATCTTCCGCATCGTCGAGCACAACGGCCGGGTTTTTGCCGCCGCATTCCAGAACCACCTTCTTGAGGTTGGAATCTGCGGAATAGTGCAGGAAGCGTCGGCCGGTCGCAGTTGAACCCGTAAAGGCAACCATGTCGACATCCATATGCATGCCGATCGGCTCGCCGCCCTCCCTGCCCCCGCCGGTGACGACATTGAACACGCCGGCCGGAATGCCAGCTTCATGTGCAAGCTCGGCAACGCGCAGCGTGGTGAGCGAGGTTTCCAGAGCCGGCTTGACGATGACCGAACAGCCGGCAGCCAGTGCGGGGCCGATCTTCCAGGCCAGCATCAGGAGCGGGAAGTTCCACGGCAAAACGCATCCCACCACCCCGATGGGTTCGCGCACGACCAGAGCCAAGGCCTGCGATCCAACCGGCGCCGTATGGTCATAAAGCTTGTCGATCAATTCGGCATGCCAGCGGATCGTATGGATCGTATCCGGCAAATCCACCGTCTGGCATTCCCGGATCGGCTTGCCGCTGTCCAGGCTTTCCATGACCGCAAGTTCATGGCGATTGCGCTCGAGCAGCTTGGCGAACTTAAGCAGAACGGCCTTGCGTTCGCCGGGTGACTTCAGATGCCAACGCCCGTCATCAAAGGCCTGCTTGGCCTTGGCCACAGCATAATCGACGTCGGACGCATCGCAAGCCGCAACTTCCGCGATCGTCTCGCCTGTGGCCGGGTTAGTGGACGGAAACGTCTTGCCCGACGCTGCGGGGCGGAAGGCGCCATCCACGAAGGCGTTGGTCGGCAGTTCGATGGTTGCAGCGATCGCCTTATATTCGGCAGCGGTCAAAGGTTCATGCATGATTGGCTCCCGACGTGATCTGGGCGACCGTGCGCTTCAAGGTGGTAACGACAGTCTGGAGTGTGCGTTTTTCTTCCGAGGTCATCCCCCGGAGTGGGGCTCTCACCTGCCCGGCTTTAAGGCCGATCAACTCGCAGCCATGTTTGATCGACTGAACGAACTTGCCGCCTTCCAGGAAGTCCATCAGCGGCAGCATCGCGGTCATGATGGCGCGCCCTTTGTCGAAGTTCTTTTCGACGACGCAGGCTTCATAAAGGGCGACATGCTCGCGCGGCAGGAAGTTGGAACCGGCGCACACCCAGCTTCGCGCGCCCCAGGCAAAGAACTCCAGAGCCTGGTCGTCCCATCCGCAAGACAGAGAGATGGTAGGGAATTTGCGCGCCAGGAGATGCAGGTTCGCAGCGTCACCGGAGCTTTCCTTGATCGCAACGACATTGCGGGACTTGGCGACCCGGGAAAAGTACTCCTCGCCCATCATGATGCCCATGCGCGCAGGGTAGTTGTAGAGCATGATCGGCAGGTTTGCGGCGCGGTCGACCGTCAGCGCATGAACCGCGTTCTCGCGTTCGGTGGGCAAGGCGTAAGGTGGAGAGGACACGAGGATCGCGTCGGCACCAATGTCCTTCGCGGCCTTGGCATATTCCACCGAGTCCTCGGTTCGGGTCGCGCCTGTTCCGACGACTAGCGCCAGCCGCGATCCGATGATCTCCTTGGCGTGCCTTGCGAGATCGAAGCGCTCCTGTGACGTCTGGGCGTAATATTCCCCCGTTGAACCGCCGATAACGATCCCGTGCACCTTGGCTTCGATCAGGGATTCGAGAACGGCTGCAAACGCCTTTTTGTCAATCTCGCCCTTCTCATCAAATGGCGTGATGGCCGGCGTATAGATGCCTTCGAACTTCAAGACACATTCTCCATATCTGCAGCCGCACGATCCACCAGCGTGTCCGCTTTCATGCCTGCCGGTGCGATGAACATCTCCATGTTCTCTCGCGACAGTTCCCAATGTTCGAAAACAAGGTCGACCACAGCGTCTTCGTCTCGGGATCCAATGGCGGAGATGAAGAGGTCGTGGTGCTCAACGGCAAGCAGGAGGCGTTTCGCCATGTCGTCGTTGCGCGGCCTGAAGAACGTGTGACCGATGCGGGCATGGTCGATTAACAGCCGGCCGAGGCTAGGCTGAAGATAAACATTTCCCGACATTTCGCCGATGATTTCGTGGAAGCGGTTGTTCGAGAGGACCATGCCAGTCGCTTCTTTGCTTAGGCTGGCGGCACGAAACCGCTCCTGCGTATCTCTAAGCTCTTCGAGCTGCCTTGGCTTGTAGTTATGGACGGCCAAGCGGCCGATCGCTGCGTAGACCATCGGGGCAACAAGAAAGAAATGTCTCAGCGTCTGATGGCTCATCGAGGAAACGCGAGCGCCGCGATTAGCTCGAATATCGACATAACCCTCGCCTTCCAGGCGATGGAAAATCTCCCGCACCGGCGTACGAGACAGGCCATAGCGTTCCCCGATGCTGACCTCGTCCAGATCTTGGTCCGGCTCGAGTTCGCTGGTTAGGATCTGGCGTTTCAGATCCTCATACAGTCCGCGCTTGCCGTTCTTCACGCGACCCTCTTTTTCGATGGAAAGGAGAACCTGAGCTTGTTCGAAACAGAGTTAGACACAGGTACATGGCAGCCGTCAACTATTGTATACTCTCAGTACACAAAAAGTCTTATATCGCTCAACGGCAGCACTGATGAGCCTCGGATAGGAGCTTTGGAAGAGGTCGAACGTTCAGCCTCTCGATCGCTCAATAATCTTCGTTGAGAGCCTCGACCGCTGGGATCTCGCGCGAGCGACGTTCAATGTAGGCGCGCAATTCCTCATCCTTGGCCTCGTCAAGCTTCGGCTCCTGGTAGTCGACAAGGAGGCTACGAGCGTATTCCAGCGCCCTTTGCTTGATATCCTTTGAGCCCGCAGCCGCCCACTGCTCGATCGACGCGTTGTCGAACAGATGGGGAATGAAAAATGCGCGTTCGAAATTAGCCTGCGTATGGGGATGCCCGAGATAGTGGCCACCAGGTCCAACGTCGCGAACTGCTGCCAGCGCCTCATCGAAATCGTCCCATTGAATGCCTTGCGTCATGCGGTAGCCCATGTCGCAGACTTCGGCGTCGACCACGAACTTCGCGATGGAGCAATGCATTCCCGCCTCGTTCCAGCCGGCAGAGTGCCAGATGTAATGAGCGCCCGACATCAACACGGCCATCATCGTCATGGCGCTCTCATAACCAGCTTGCGCATCGAACACCTTGGCGCCACCAAGCAGATTGGAGGTGCGCCAGGGCACGTTGTAACGCCGCGCCATCTGGCCGATCATGAAGTTCATCAGCGAGATTTCGGGCGTACCCGCCATCGGCGCGCCGGATTGCATCGACACCGTCGAGAGATAATGCCCGTAGATGGCCGGGCATCCCCTGCGGATCACCTGTGTATAGGCCAGCGCTGAAAGCGCCTCCGCGTTCAGTTGCGCGACAGCCGCGGCAGTGGATGCCGGTGTGTTGGCCCCGCCCAACACGAAGGGTGAGCACAGCACAGGCTGGTTGCGGCGACAAAATGCACGCATCGCGCCAAGCATGACTTGATCCCAAACAAGCGGCGAGTTGCCGTTGCAATTGCCGGTGGTCACAGCATGAGTTTCCAGAAACTCCTGTCCGAACAGGATCTCGCACATGTCGAGGACATCTTCCGCGTTCTTGGGCGAGGTTGTCATGCCCATGAAGATCTTGTCGGAATGCTTCATGGAAGAATACGTGATGTGGAGATGACGGTGAGATACCACGACATCCATCGGCTCCACGATGTGGTGCGCTGATGAATGCAGCGCAGGGCTCATCTGGGCGAGTTTGTGGAATGTACCGAGATCGGCAAGTGTCGGTCCCCGCCTGACATCATCGAGGTCGCGCATATAAGGAGCACCGGTCATCGGCACGAAGATAGATTTTTGGCCGCCCAGTTCGACACTCTTGGAAGGATCGCGCGCGAAATACGTGATTGTCGGCGGAATGGTTCTGATGAGATCCATGACGAGGTCACGATCGAGGTAAACGCGTTCGCCGCGCACATCCGCTCCGGCCCTCTTCCAGTCTTCCAGCGCGATCGGGTCGCGAAAGACGACGCCGACATCTTCAAGGATGGCCAAGGACGCTTCATGGATGCGCTCAACTTGTTCTGCATCCATAGGCTCAACCACGGGCAGGCCTCGATGAAGCGCTGGGCGCATTTCGAACTTGGGCGTCGTGCGGATTGTTCTGCGCGCTTCCCGTCCGCCACGTCTTGCAGCGCTTGCTTGAACATTCATTGCCGACAGCCTCCATGTCGCAGGAAGGCGGGCATGTTCCTCCCCGGCAGCTAGAACTATGGCTGAACCGGGCAGACTTGACCTAGCGCAAAAGTCTCACCCGGGTGTTGAGTATTGGGCCGACTGCAAGGTTCTCGAACAGGAAGTAGCGCATGGTGCGCAGATATTATGATCTGCCTTCTTTAACGGCGCTTGCCGTATTTGAAGCTGCGGCCCGCCATCTCAGCTTCAAGCTGGCAGCCGGCGAGCTGAACGTCACGCCGGGTGCCGTCAGCAAGCAGATCAAGGCCATTGAAGATGATTTGGGCGCGCCGTTGTTCACGCGTTCAGGTACCGGCGTAACGTTGACCCCCGCGGGCGAGGATCTTTACGGCGTTCTTGCGCGAGGCTTTTCCAATGCCGCCGAAGTCGTCAGGGGCATCAAGCGAGGCAACCGTGCTAGAACCGTCACCATCGCATGCTCAGACGCGTTCGCGACGCTATGGCTAATCCCCCGCATGCAGGAATTCTGGCGGAAGCATGAAGACATTGATGTCGATCACCTGATCTCCGATAACCCGCGCGACTATCGTCGGGCGGAAGTTGATTTGCGTATCCGCTACGGCTTCGGCGCTTGGCCGGATGAATGTGCCGAACTCTTATTCGGCGACATTATCTATCCCGTTTGTTCCCCCAACTTCGCAACATTGCACTGCGAAACGACGACGGCCACTTTAGCCGAACGTCCGCTGCTTCATGTCGATTGGGTCGATCCGGACTGGCCGGGTTGGAGCGAATTTCTGCGGCGCGCCGGCATCGCGCATGATGCCCTACAAGGACGCAGGTTCGGCAAGTTTTCCGTCGCGCTTCAAGCTGCGCAAGCCGGGCGTGGCGTTGCTATGGGCTGGCATCGCCTTGTTCAAAACCTCATCGAAGAAAAGCGCCTTGTCCGTTTCACCGATCTCGAAATCTCGGCACCCGGGGCATACTATCTCACCTGGAATGACAATCGCCCTTTGAGCCCGGCCGGAACCCATCTTCGCCAATGGCTCCGCCAAGTGGCAGCAACGGAACGCGGTGCATCCGATTAGAGGGTTCAAACGTCAGACCATCATAACAATCCCGAGCCTGGAATTGCTTCTACGCCACAATTTGATATATTGCTTGCATATAGGATTGGAATAACTGAGCACGTTATGGATCTGTCTTTCGACGCACCAAGTTATGAGTTGCTCTCCCGGGGCGATACGCTTGCCGAGCAATTCTATAAACAGCTCGCACGAGCCATATCCTCGGGCTCCTACGCTCCAAACCAGCGCTTGAACATTAGGCGACTGGCCGACGAAATCGGGGCCAGTGTCACGCCAGTTCGCGAAGCTGTGCTTCGCCTCGTGGCCGATGGCGTCCTTCGCATCACAGACAAGAACGCGATCATCGTTCCCGAGCGAAGTGAAACGGAGATCGACGAAATCTTCGAAATTCGCAGAACGCTTGAAGGCGACATGGCTGTCAGCGCTGCTCCCCATTTTTCAGACAAAGACGTCGCTTTCCTAGCCGATACGCAGGAGCAGTTTCTGACAGCGCTCGATGCAGGCAATTACAAGGAAGTCCTTCAACTCAACTCGGACTTCCACTTTTCCATTTATACCCATGCGAGCTCGCCTCTTCGGCTTGAAATCGTAAGAATGCTTTGGCTCAGGATCGGCCCGACCCTGTGCTACATGTATCCGATCCTGCATAAAGGCCGCTCCGCCCACCGACGTCATGAAGACATCATCGAGGCGGCTCGGCTGCGCGACCCTGAAGCTCTTCGAACAGCTTTGCTTGCGGATCTGGCGTCGTCACAACATGCCTTGCGGCAGTACATTCGCAGCCGGGTCGCAAAGCCTTCCCGGCGAAGCCGCGCAACCACCTCCAAATAAATAGGCCAGCAACCACCGGGCAGTTGACTTTGCCTTATTTCGATATATCGTATTTCTGACAGCTTACAGGACGATGTAATGGTTTTCAAGCAAGTGCCAAGGCTTGTTGCTCGACGGGACGATAAAACGACGTCCAACCTTGTCATGATCGAAGCATTCGCGCAGTCCAGTATCTAGGCCGTGATGCAGGCTCTTGGTTCACATTTCCCCACGCGAAAATTCGACGTTATCGTCATCGGCGGCGGAGTTTTTGGCTTGTCCTGCGCCCTCACTTTGGCCGATGCGGGAAAGTCGGTTGCGGTTGTGGATCGAAGCAAGGCATGGGGCGAGGCCTCTGCGGTGAACGCTGGGTCTCTTGCTGTCCAAAACAAGCTGCCTGCCCTCGTTCCATACACATTATGGGCATGGCAAACCTGGCAAAGTCTTGCTCAGCGCCTGGGCACAGACTTGGGTCTTCGGCGTTCGGGCGGTTACAAGATCGCGATGGATGACGTTGAAGCCGAACGGCTTCACAAAATTGCCGCTGAACAACAAGCAGTCGGCCTGATCACCATGCGGTTGAGCAAATCGGACCTACGGACGCATGCATCCTGGATCTCGGAAGATTGCGTTGCTGCCACCTATTGCGAAGACGATGGATATGCCAGCCCCACTCTTGTCGGCCCGGCACTTCGTCGGAGCGCCGAGGAGGCGGGTGTGACGCTGATCGAGCACGCACACGTCGATACCATCCAAAGCGGTGATCGTATAACTGTGGGGACATCGCGTGGTGAGTTTCAAGGCGACAGACTGGCCATCACGGCAGGGGCTTGGTCTGGCCGCATCGCCGCGATGGTCGGCGTCGAACTGCCGATCTCGCTCGACGTGAACATGGTTTCGGTCACCGAGCCAGCTCGTCCAACGATCAAGAAGATCGTGACGCATGCCAGAGGCGTGCTGACCCTTAAACAGGTCGCGAACGGTAGCTGCCTTATCGGTGGCGGTTGGCAGGGAATCGGCACACTCGACGATTTTCGCAAGGATATCAGCTACGACCAGATCATCCACAATCTTCGACTGGCTATTCGGGTCATCCCTGGCTTGAAGTCGCTGAATGTCGTGCGAAGCTGGGCTGGCTACGAAGGCGTGACGCCCGACTCCCTACCCTATCTCGGCAAGCTCAATGGCCACGACAATATCTATTGCGCTGCCTGCGCGCGCGGCGGCTTCACAATGGGCCCGCTGCTGGGCCAGCTTCTGGGCGAGCTTATTCTTACCGGAACAGCATCGAAGCCCATCGATCTCTTTGATCCGGGGAGATTTGCAGATGCGGCTTAGCATGCGCTTGATCGATGGTGTGCAGCCGCCTGCGGAATCCGTCAGCTTCACCTTTGAAGGCAAGCACCTGACGGCCTGGCCGGGCGAAGCTATCGCTTCCGCCATCATGAGAGCCGGTATCCAGACGATGCGTAAAACCCGCATTCAAGGAAATGATCGCGGCTACTTCTGTGGCATGGGCCTTTGCTGGGAATGTGCTGTTCATGTCGAGGGCCAGGGCGTGATCCGAAGCTGCTCCCATCCCGTGGTGGATGGTCAAATCATCAGCTTTGCCGACGGACCATTCGAATGAGCGAACCTGTCGTCATCATCGGCGCCGGGCCGGCTGGCTTATCCTGCGCCAATGAACTTTCAGCCTGCGGCCAACGCATCGTCCTGATCGACGACAATATCAATGCGGGCGGGCAATACTTCAGGCAGCTTCCAGGTTCCTATCACGTAACGCCCGACGCAAAGCTTCTGCGCGACAAACAGCGCTTCGACGAGCTGGCGAAGGTTCTAGCAAAACCTAGTGTTCACTATCTCCCGTCGACCACCGTCTGGGGCACGCCGTCACCTATGACGATTGCCTATGCTGGCAGGACCGGAAGCGGTCGCATCAAGGCAGGCGGCATCGTCATTGCAACCGGTGCGCAGGATCGCTCACTCCCTTTCACCGGCTGGACGCTTCCTGGTGTCATGTCGGCCGGGGGCTGTCTCAATCTCGCAAAGGCCCATGGCCTCGTGCCTTCGGGCCGCGTTGTCGTGGCTGGCAACGGACCCCTCGTCCTCGTGGCGGCAGCGACGATGATTGCAGCCGGCGCAAACGTCGTGCGCGTCGTTGAAGCACAGTCGGATTTTCGTTTGGCATCTGCGGCCCTTGCCGGCCTTCTTGCAGCGCCCAAGATCCTCGGCATCGGCATCGGCTATCGAAAACGCATCTGGACGTCGGGTGCTCGTTTTCAAACCGGCTTCATGGTCGCGGAGGCCAAAGGCGTATACGACGTCACCTCGGTCGGCATTGCGCCTGTCGGGTTCGATGGCAAGCCGGATCGTTCCAGGCTCGAATGGATCGACGCCGAAACGCTGGTCACCGGTTATGGCCTCATGCCGGGTACGGAAGCGGCAAAGGTGTTCGGCTGCCGTATGGAATATGACGCCGGCCTCAATGGCGTGGTCCCCAGCCGCGATGCCAGCCTGCGCACCAGCGAAACCGGCATTTATGCGATCGGCGATGGCGCTGGCATCGGCGGTGTTGAAGTCGCAATTCTCGAAGGTCGTATCGCAGCACACGCGATCCTCGGCAGTTCTGCCCCGTCCGAACTGTCAGCTGGCTACCGCAAGCTTGATGCCTATCGCCGGAAACTCAATCTCGCCTATCGAATGCCAACAGCCCTGCGCGCGGCAACCGACGAAACCATCATATGCCGATGTGAAGAATTATCGCTGGGGCAGATCCTTGCTGATCCCAATCGCGGCCGGGGCAGTCTGAACGCCCTGAAGATATCCAGCCGTCTTGGAATGGGCCGCTGTCAGGGACGGAACTGCCTGCACACGGCTTCAGCCCTGATGGATCTAGCGCCTGACGCAATTGAAACGCATCCCAGAATGCGCCCGCCAATAAAGCCTATTCCGGTCGGCCTCATGGCCGCGGACGCCGACGTCGGCCCTGCGCTGGAACCCGATGAATTTAACCCCTGGAATTCGAAGGAAGAGCAATGACGTTCCAAGGCCATATCGAGGGCATTGCGCTCGGCCCTTATATCAACGGCACGCGCCGGAAAGTGTCTGGTGATGCGCATCCGAGCTACGATCCAGCAACCGGCGAAGTCCTTTGCGACGTTCCCGTCAGCGGTACCGACCTCGTTGATGAAGCTGTCGAGGCGTCGCGAATAGCTCTGAAAGGTGCTTGGGCGAGTGTGACACCCGCCGAGCGCAGTCGCATGCTCAACCGCGTAGCTCAGGCTATCCGCAAAGATGCTCAAAGGCTCGCAACTGTTGAGTGCCTCGATAGCGGTAAGCCATTGCGCGAAGCGGTGGGCGACATCGAAACGTCTGCGCGCTACTTCGAGTATTATGCCGGCATCGCCGACAAGCTGCAAGGCGACACCATCCCGCTTGGCCCTGACTTCGTGTCATTCACCATGCATGAACCGATTGGTGCCACGGCCCATATCATCCCATGGAATTTTCCGCTGGTGACGACGGCGCGCGGGCTTGCTCCGGCCCTGGCTGCTGGTGCGACGGCGGTCATCAAGCCTGCTGAACAAACGCCGCTGACAGCGCTGATGCTGCCGGTTTATTTGGAACAGGCCGGCATTCCGGCAGGCGTCGTCAACGTTGTTTGCGGTCCGGGAAAGATGACCGGCGCTCCGCTGACGCAGCATCCCGGCATCGCGCATGTGACGTTTACTGGCTCCGTCGATACCGGAAAAACCGTGATGATGTCGGCGGCGTCCCATATTGCCTCAACCACGATGGAACTTGGTGGCAAATCACCGGTCGTGGTTCTGGCCGACGCTGATTTCGATGCAGCGATTGAGGGCACGCTCAAGGCGATCTTCACCAACGCCGGACAGGTCTGCTCGGCAGGCTCGCGCCTTGTGATAGAACGGAGTGTCGCCGACAAATTCCTTTCCGAACTCATCAAGCGCATTGAACAATTTACGTTTGGTCACGGACTAGATAACCCGAACATCGGACCAGTCGTATCCAAGCAGCAATTGTTGAAGATCGAAGGGATCGTAAGAGATTCTGTTTCCGCTGGAGCAGAGTTGTTGACCGGCGGCAACATCAAGCGCCCAGACAAGCTGAACGGCTGGTTCTTCGAACCAACGATTTTGCTCGCTGGAGATTCCTCCACCAAATGTGTGCAGGAAGAAATTTTCGGACCCGTGCTGACCGTTCAGATCGCTGCGGATTTCGAACACGCCTTAGAACTGGCGGAAGGCACTGACTTCGGTCTGGTCGCGGGAATTTATACCAAGGATGTCTCCAAGGCGCTGCGTTTCAGCCGAAAGATTTCTGCCGGACAGGTCTTCATCAACCAGTTCTTCGCGGGCGGTGTGGAAACACCATTCGGCGGCACGAAGAACAGCGGGTTCGGCCGCGAAAAAGGCCTGGAAGGTCTGAAGGCGTACTACACGGTCAAGACCGTTACCGCGCGTATCTAGAACACGTCGAAGAGGAATGCCTCGGCTAGAGACATTCCTTATTGGGCTGTGAAGACCGACCGGAAAGTGTGCCTAATGATAACGGTTAGGTACGCGGTTATCTGCATGGGAACCGTTCCCCGGTGGTTGCTACGGTAATCCCCTCCTGATGTCAGGCAGAGAATTCTTTCCTTTCGAAATGGCTTAAAACCCCACACTGGCGCTTGACACCCCAAACCACACAGTCATACGATATATCAAATTAAGGCAATATGAACAGGAATGGTCGCAATGGGTAAAGTCAATTGGTCGGGTGTTCTTCCAGCCCTCGCAACGCCGTTCGCTGCGGATGGAGCCATCAACAAGGAACAACTGAAGTCGCTCGTAGAGCTCTTGCTGTCCGAAGGCGTATCCGGGTTTGTGGTGGGCGGCAGCACCGGTGAATACTACTCGATGTCGGTAGCCGAGCGGGCAAGCCTGTTCGAGTTCGTTTCGACCTTGGTGGCAGGTCGCGGCACTCTGATCGCGGGCACTTCATCGACCAATCATGGCGAAACCCTCGAACTGACGAGGATCGCCAAGGACGGCGGCTATGATGGCTGCATGGTGCTGCCACCCGTATACTGCCTGCCAACACCCACAGAGATCGTGAAGGTTTTCAGGGAGGTCGGCGAAATTGGTCTGCCGATCATGGTCTACAACAATCCCGCGCGTGTCGGCGTCAGTCTTTCACCCAGCCTGACTGCCCAGCTCGCCGAACTACCAAACGTCGCCGCCTATAAGGAAAGCGCCCGCGATCTCTACGCAGTCAGCGAAGTCTATTATGCCACGCGCGATCGGCTGGCGCATTTTGCCGGCCTCGAACCCTATGCCAGCGCTCTGCTGACCCGCGGTGGTAGCGGCATCGTATCGACCATTTCCAATCTCTGCGCTCGTGAAGTGGTGAACTACTACAAAGCCTTCCAAGACAAGGATTTCGATGCGCTTTCGCGCAATCAGCAGGTGATCGATCAGATGTATCATTTGCTCGCGCGCTCGGGCCTCGCGAACTTCGCTTTCGTTAAAAGCGCTATGAATGCCATCGGCCGCCCAGGTGGGATGACACGCAGCCCTCACATCATGGCCGATGATGCACAGGTCAAGAAGATCGGCGGCGATATCAAGGACATCTATGCGCGCGCCGGCATCGAAATGCGGAGAGACTGACACGACCGCCTGGAAAAACCTGCAGAGATGAACGGATAATAAAAAAAGGGGAATACCATGAAACTTTGCATTTCTTTGAAGACTACCCTTCTCGCAACCGTTTTCGGACTGGCGGGCATCAACATGGCGTCCGCCGATCCGGTATGGGACCGCATCGAGGCTGCCGGCACGATTGTCTGCGGCGCGATCCCTAACGATCCGGTTGGCTCCTGGGAAGACCGCAAGACTGGCCAATGGGAAGGCTACGAGATCGATCTTTGCCGCGCTATGGCGGCCGATCTCTCGAAAGAAATGGGCAAGGAAATCAAGCCTGAATTTCGAGAAACCAGCTGGAAAACCGTTGTTCTGGACTTGCAGTCAAATAAGATCGATATCTGGCCTGGCATGAGTGCGACGCCTGAACGGGAAAAAGCGCTGACCATGGTTGGCCCCATGTATGGGCTTGCTTTCTGTGGCGTTACGGGGAAGTCGTTCGAGTCCGATGGAACCTGGGAAGCCTTGAACAAACCGGAAGTTCGTATCGCGACGGTTACCGGCACCAGCATTGAAGCAGCGTTCAAGAAGCTTGCACCCAAGGCGACGCAAATCACGCTGTCTGAGTATTCGGAGGTGACGCTGGCCGTGCAGTCCGGTCGCGCCGATCTGATGGGCGCCGACGCCCTTCGATGTCTGAATGTTCACAAGAACGCAGCGAATTCGTTCGGCGACATCGTCTTTCCGACGCCGGTGCAATCGATGGGATCGTCTGCAGGCGTGATCAAGCAGGCCGACAAGCTGGCTGCGTGGTTGAAACCTTGGTCCGAGAAGAAGCAGGCATCCGGCGAGATCAAGGGCATCTTCATGAAGGTTCTCGACAACGCAGGCTTCGACACGAGCGTCATTCCTCCCGAAGTCCAGTTTTAAGGACACAAGTTCAGCCGGCCGCAGGTCTGCGACCGGCTACCTTCCGAACAATTCGGGAATGTCAAATGAACTACGAGTTCGACTGGTCCGCAGTCTGGAACCCAAGCGCTTGGCTTGAGGCCATAGCCGTAACGATCGGTTACGGCCTCGCGACAACGGTGGCCGGTCTGGTTCTTGGATTGATCCTCGGCCTTCTTCTTGTCAGCCGCATTCGCGCAGCCAGAGCTGCTGTTTCGGTCTTTATCGGCATCTTTCGATGTACACCGGCGCTGATCCAGATCGTGTGGTTTTACTACGCATTTCCCATGGCGCTGAACATCAACATGCCTGCCTGGCTCGCAGCCGGTTGCGGTTTGACCTTCTACATGGCCGCCTTCTCCGCTGAGATTTTTCGGGGTGGTATTCAGTCCATCGAAAAAGGCCAGTGGAACGCAAGCAGGTCTCTTTGCCTCACGCATTGGCAAATGATGTACTATGTCATCTTACCTCAGACATTCCGGCGCATGACGCCA
>NZ_DAMBUH010000012.1:62049-62312 GCF_032053605.1 Tianweitania sp. | reverse complement strand
TCCGGGTCGCTTCCCAGTTCGGCGAGGCCCAGCACGTCGCAAAGCCGGCTCCAGTGCTGGTCGCTGCCGCTGATATGCAGCCAGCCGCCATCTCGGCACTGGAAGGCGGCGGAGGGTACACGGCCGGGATGCTCGGTGCCGGAGCGGCCGATATCCTCGTCGAGCGCAAACAGGCGCGCGGCCGCAAGCGCCAGCAGACTGGCCTGCACGTCCATCATGGCGAGATCGACATGACAGCCCTTGCCGCTCGTGGTGCGGCCGAC